>JAFGFV010000027.1 GCA_016930895.1 Spirochaetales bacterium
GACGATTGCGGATGGTTGCGGCTGGAGGGCGTCGGCACGGCGCGGCACCGCGGCGCGGTGCGACGCCCGGCACGGTGAGAATCTTGACACCCCAATGAGGGAAATGATAAATTCGCCTACAGCCTGCGCGGCTGCGGCGCACGCGGTCGCGGTGTACGCTCGTTTTCTGCGTGCAGCGCCATCGGGCGCGGCGCCGAAGGGGGAGCACTCCGGGGTGTCATGCCCTTTGGGGCAAAGGAGTAACAGTCTATGTCCGGCCACAGCAAATGGGCGTCGATCAAGCACAAGAAGGGTGCCGCCGATGCCAAGCGGGGTAAGGTGTTCACCAAGATCATCCGGGAGATCAGCATCGCGGCCCGCCTCGGCGGGGGGGACCCGGAGGCCAATCCTCGCCTGCGCACGGCCGTGCTCAAGGCCAAGATGGCCAACATGCCCAAGGACAACGTCGACCGGGCTATCAAGAAGGGGACCGGAGACCTGGAAGGCAGCGAGTACGTCGAGCTGACCTACGAAGCCTACGGACCCGGAGGAGTGGCCCTTCTCATCGAGGCGCTCACGGACAACAAGAACCGCACCGCCGCGGAGCTGCGGCACATCCTCTCCAGGGGCGGGGGGAACCTCGGGGAGTCCGGCAGCGTTTCGTACCTGTTCAAGCGCAAGGGGCTGATCACCCTCGAGGCTGCCAAGTACCCCGAGGACGCCGTGCTGGAGGTGGCCCTGGAAGCAGGGGCCGAGGACGTCTCCGAGACCGATGGGGAGATCGAGGTGATCACCGAGCCGGAGGACTTCGAAGCCGTGCTGGGGGCTCTCGAAAAGGCCAATCTCGAGCAGAGCTCCGCGGAAGTCACCATGATCGCCGACGCCTACATAGCCCTAGCCGAGGACAAGACCCGGCAGGCCCTTCGGCTCATCGAAAACCTGGAAGACCACGACGACGTGCAGAGCGTGGCCTCCAATCTGGACATTCCGGAGGGGTTTTCGCTGGACGACTCTGAATGAATGAGAATCGTACTGGGAATTGACCCCGGGCTCGCCTCTACCGGGTACGGGGTCATCCGCTGCGAGGGGTCGAGAATCCGGCACGTGGCGCACGGGGCGATCCATACCTCCCCGCGGGAGGAAGCGGGCAGCCGCCTGGTGCGACTGCACGACGAGCTGGCCCGGGTGATCGATGCCTACCACCCCGACGGGGCGGGCGTGGAGACGGTGTACTTCTCCAAGAACTCTTCGAGCGCGATCCCGGTGGCGCAGGCCAGGGGGGTCCTGCTGTATACCCTGGCCGAGCGCGGCGTGCCCTTCGCCGAGTACACCCCTGGGGAGCTCAAGCAGGCCATTGTCGGGCGCAGCCGGGCGGAAAAGGTGCAGATGCAGCAGACCCTGCGCGTGCTCTTTCAGCTTCCGGAGATCCCCACCCCCGATCACGCCGCCGACGCCCTGGCGGCGGCGCTCTGCCACGCCAACACCTCCCGGTTCATCAGCCTGCTGGAGCAGGGACATGCTTAACAGCCTCGCCGGCACCATCACGTACAAGGACGAGGGGCGGGTCTTTCTCCAGTCGGGGGACGTGGAGTGGGAGATCTGGACCAGCCGCACGAGCAGCGATGACCTGCCCGAGATCGGCGAGGCCGCGCGGGTCTTCGTTCACCTGTATCACCGGGACGACCAGCTGCGCCTGTACGGGTTCTCCCAGGCAGGGGAGCGCGACGGCTTCCTCGACCTGCTGAAGGTGGAGGGGGTGGGGCCCCGCCAGGCCCTCAAGATCCTCTCCGGCGTCGACGTGCATCGCCTGGTTGCCGCCTTGGACAGCGAGGACCTGGCGTTCCTGGCCGGGATCCCCGGGGTCGGGGCCAAGACCGCGCAGAAGATCCTGCTCAAGCTCAAGGGCAAGATGGCCCCGTCGGCCCGGGCCGGGATCTCGGTGGAGGAGGACGTGGTCAACGCGCTGGCCGGGATGGGTTTCGACCGCAAAGCCGCGCGCGGCGCCGTGGCCGCGGCCCACCGTTCCCTCAGGGAACACCCGCAGACCCCGCCGCCCGGCGGCGGCGAAGAGCTGGAACGTGAGCTGTTCAAGCTGGCCATCGCCCAGCTGGCGGGGCAGGAGGGACGTTCATGAACGACGGCCGGGTCACCTCCGGGGCATATCAGCCGGAGGAGGACCGCGAGGAGGGAAGCCTGCGGCCCCGGCTGCTGGCCGAGTTCCTGGGACAGAAGCAGGTCAAGGAGAACATGCGGGTGTTCATCCAGGCCGCCCGGGAGCGCCGGGAAAGCCTGGATCACGTGTTCTTTTCCGGGCCCCCGGGCCTGGGCAAGACGACCCTGGCGGGCATCATCGCCAACGAGCTCGGCGTGCAGTTCCGCGCCACCTCCGCTCCGGCGCTGGAGCGTCCCGGGGACCTGGCGGCCATCCTGACCACCATCGGCGACAAGAACGTGTTCTTTATCGACGAGATCCACCGCCTCAAGCCCGTGATCGAAGAGATGCTGTACACTGCCATGGAGGACTTCGAGATCGACGTGGTCATGGGGCAGGGCCCCGGTGCCCGGACGATCAAGATCCCGCTGCCGCCCTTCACCCTGGTCGGGGCCACGACCAAGACGGGCCTGGTCTCCAGCCCGCTGTACTCGCGCTTCGGGATCACCACCCGCCTGGACTTCTACACGCAGGAGGACATCCGCAGCATCCTCCACCGGTCCTCCAAGATCCTGGGGATCCGCCTGGACGAGGAGGCCTGCACCATGATTGCGCTGCGCTCCCGCGGCACCCCGCGGGTGGCCAACCGCCTGCTGCGGCGCATGCGCGACTTCGCCCAGGTGTGGTCCGACGGCCTGATCACCTCCGATATCGTGCTCAAGGGCATGGAATCCCTGTCCATCGACGCCCTCGGCCTCGACAAGCTCGACCGGGACATCCTGCAGACCATCATCCGGCATTACAACGGCGGCCCGGTCGGCTCGGAGACCCTGGCGATCTCCGTGGGAGAGGCGGTGGACACCCTCGAGGACGTGTACGAGCCGTACCTGATCCAGCGCGGGCTGCTCCAGCGCACCCCGCGGGGCCGCATGGTCACGGCGCTGGCCTATCAGCACATGCAGCTCGAGCCCGCCGCCGGTGAAAACCAGCAGTTTCTCTTTTGAGCTGCCTCCGGAGCTGATCGCTCAGGAGCCCGCGGTCGAGCGCGGCAGCTCCCGGCTTCTGGTGTTGGACCGATCCTCCGGGCGCGTCTCCCACCGGCTGGTCCGGGAGCTTCCCGAGCTGCTCGAGCCGGGCACCCTGGTGCTCCTGAACGACTCCCGGGTGCGCAAGGCCCGGCTGTTCGCCGAAGCGGAGGGCACGGGGACCCGGGTCGAATTCCTGCTCCTGCGGGAGATTCAGCCCGCACGGTGGGCGGTCCTGGTCTCCCGGGCGCGCAAGCAGGTCCCGGGCAAGCGCTACCGGTTTCCCGCCGGGGTGGAGGGCCGCATCGTGGGCTCCGAAGGGGAGTTCCGGCTGGTGGAGTTCTCCCGGCCGATCGACGACGCCTACCTGGAGGAGCACGGCCATGTGCCGCTGCCCCCCTACATCCGCCGAAGCGACACCCCGGCCGACGCCGCCCGCTACCAGACGGTCTACGCCCGGCGAGCCGGCTCTGCCGCCGCGCCCACCGCGGGCCTGCACCTGACCGACGCGCTCCTGGAGGCGCTGCAGGCCCGGGGGGTGGAGATCGCGGAGCTGACCCTCCACGTAGGCGCGGGAACCTTCCTCCCGATACGCACCGAGCGGATCGAGGAGCACCGCATGCACGAGGAGTGGTACTTCGTGCCCGAGGCGAGCGCCGAGGCCATCAACCGGGCCTGCGCCCAGGGCCGGCCCGTGCTGGCGGTGGGCACCACCGCGGTGAGGGCCGTGGAGTCGGCCTGGCGGGAGGGGGAGGTCCGCGCGGGGGAGGGGCGCACGGGGCTGTTCATCGCCCCGGGGTACCGTTTCCGGGTGGTGAGCCGGCTGCTCACGAACTTCCACACCCCTCGCTCCAGCCTGCTCGTGCTCGTGTCGGCCCTGGCCGGGAGGGAGCGGGTGCTGGAGGCGTACGCGGAAGCCGTGCGGGAGCGCTACCGCTTTTTTTCGTACGGCGATGCCATGCTGATCGTGTAGGGGGGGCTTGGGCGTCCGGCGCCGCAGGGTCGAATCTGCCCGTCGGTGCAGGCGGCCTACGCCGCAGCGTCCGGCGCCCGTCAGTAGGTGTCCTGGTCCATGCTTTCGAACTCGCGGCGGACCCGCTGCAGGCGCTGCAGGTGGGAGTCGATGATCCTGCCGTAGTCCAGGTCGCCGCCGAGGATGCGGGCGCGCTCGTCCTCCCAGTGCTGGATCTCTTCGAGGTTGAAGTACAGCCGGGGGAGCCGAAACGCCCAGTTGCGCGCCTCCTCCCAGTAGCCCACGGCCACCCGGTACGCCTGCTCGGCGAGCTCGAGGCTCTCGAGGTTCTGCTCGCGCCACGGGGCGTTGTAGAAGTAGGCGACCTGCTTGTCGTACTTGACTCCCAGGGTGAGGTACAGCTCGACCAGCTTCAGGTTCACGTGCATCCTGAACAGGGTCCGGTACTGGGACCACTGGTCCGGGGTGTCGATCCGGGCCAGGGCGTACAGGGGATTGGCGAAGTCCGCCTGGAGCGCCTGTTCGAGGTAGAAGATATTCTCCATGGTGTCGTCGGGGTACTGGTAGAAGTGGAGGTGGTACAGCCGGTAGTACTGCTCCGCGTACAGGACCCGATAGGCGGCGGCCTGCGGAGCGGCTCCGGCCACCAGGAGGGCGACCGCCGCCAGGAGGCGCCCCAGCATGGGCTTGGGTTTCCGTCTCACCCTCTAAGAATCGGCAGGCCTCGGAGAATTTTCCAGATATTCTCGAACACCTCCTCGGTGGAGGCGCCTCCGTCCACCCGGTGGACCTCCATGGGCGCGGGCTCGAACAGCGCGAAGGCCCTCTCGTAGGCCCGCAGGACCTCCTCCTGGATCCCCGCGCCGTCGAACAGCTCCTGGGCTTCGGCGGGGAAGGCGGGTCCCCCGGGCGGCCGCGCGGCTTGGCGGCGGGCCAGGCGTTCCTGACTCACCGCAACGGGGGTGTCGATGAACAGCACCAGGCGGGGCAGGGGAAAGGGACGGTTCAGTTCCCGTACGTACTCGAAGGGGCAGCCCAGGGACTGGTATGCCAGGCTCGAGAACAGGTACCGGTCCGAGACGACCAGCTCGCCCCGCTCGAGCCGGGCCAGGATGCCCGCAGCCGGTTCGTGCAGGTGCTCGCTTCGGTCCGCCGCGAACAGCAGGGCCACGGTCTGCGGCTCGGCGCTCTCCTGTCGGGTAAGAATGTCCCGGATCAGCCTGCCGATCCTTCCCGCGGTCGGCTCCCCCGTGCAGAAATGCGGGATGCCCGCCGCGCCCATACGGTCATCTAGCAGGCGCAGCTGGGTGGTGGTCCCGGACCCGTCGAGCCCCTCGAGAACCACGAAGTTGTCCAAGACCTCCGGAAGCTTGCTTCTGCCCCTCATCTTTGCCACCTGCCGTACCGTTGTAAAAGACAGCGAAGACCAGCATAATCCAGCCGAGGCCTTTTGTCATGATCTCGTGGCTCCTGCTTCTCGCGGCCCTGGCAGGTCCGCCCGGGGCCGGCGAGCCGGCAGCCCAAGTGCTGGAGTTGCCCGCCGTCACCCTGGTCGGGGCGGACACCCTGTACCTCCAACCCCCCTCGCCTCCGTCGCTCGGGGCGCTGCCGCGCGTGGAGCTGGCGAGCCGGCGCCGGGGGCTCGCCGAGCCGATCGCCCCGCAGCTGCCCGGCGCGCCAGCCCTGGCTGCACGGCTCGGGCGGACCACAGCCGCCGGCGCCTCTTCGGGCGGCAGTGACGCCCGCGGAGGTACGGCAGCCTCTGCGGGACCCCTCGCCGAAGCCGGCGCGGGACGGCCCGGGCTATGGCAGCAGCTTCCGGTGAGCCCCGGGGGGGCCTCCGCCAGGGGCTGGAGCTTGCTCGCCTATTACCTTCCCGGCCGGCTGGTGCGCTCGGGGGTGCAAACCGTGAACCGGGTCGGCTCCTGGGAGACTGCAGGGCAGTTCGATCTGGGGCTCGCCGACGGGTGGCTGAGCCTCTCTCCCGGTGTCCCCAGCTTTCTCTTCGGGCGGTTCGAGGCCGCGGTGGAGGCGCCCGCTGTCCTGCGCCTGTCCGGCTCCGCGGGCGCGTTCCGGCCCCCGGGCACGGAGCAGCGGTACTGTCTCGGGATCACGGAGGAGCTCATCCTGAGGCTGGGCAGGGTGAGGCTCCTCCATGGAACCGAGGCCGCGGGCCTGAGCCCGTCGGGGGACGCGCAGCGGGTGGGCCTGCTCGGCCAGCGGTTGGCCGTCGAGAGCCCCTTGGGGGACTTCTCCGTCCACGCGGGTGCCACGGCTTATCTCCGGGGCGCTCTCGAGCCCGCCGCCGGGGACGTGGAGGGGCTCGCGCGCCTCACCGCGGGGTACCGGGAGCCGCAGGGGCGGCTGGGCCTGTCGATCGGGGCTGCCGGGCTGTACCGGGAGGGGTCGTTCGGGGTGTACCCGGAGGGAATCCTCGATTTCGCCCCCTGGGCCGCCTTTCGAGTGCGCCTGCAGGGAGCTGCCTTTTTGTCCGGCGCGGGCGTCGCCGAAGGGCCGCCTCCGGCGGGCACGACCCTTCCCGGGCTCGTGCCCTGCGCAGGGAGCCCTCTGGTGCCCCTGGTCCCCTTGGGGCTGCTGGACCACGGCGGCGCCGGGCAGGGGCTGGGGGTGCATCCGATCGGCACCCACGCGGTGGAGGCCTCGAGCTCTGTCCCGGCCCTGAGGCCGGAGAGTGGGTACTGCCTGCGCGGGAGCGCGCTCCTGGCGCCGGGGGACCGCGTGCGGGCCGAGCTGGCCGCCGAGCTCCTGTACGGCTCGGTGTACGAGGGCTGGGGCGGAAGCTTTGCCTTCCGGGAGGTATCCAGAATTGCCGCCCTGGCGCAGCTCTCGGCCTGGCTGTTGCGCTTCGGCGGGGCTGGGGCCGGCCTGGAAGTCACGGCCCGAGGCTTCGCCGCGCTTTCCCTTCCTGCCGCCGGCTCCACGCCGGCGCAGCTCCTCGACGAGCTGTACGGGCAGAGGCTCGAGGCGGACCTGCGCCTGGCCTTTCCCAATCTGCCGCTACGATTTATAATGGGATGTCTGTGGGGAGAGGTCCCGGCGGGACCGCCGGCGGCGGTCTTGGCCTCACCGTGGGAGCCGTTCCGGGGCTTGGCGGTGAGCCTGAGCGCGGACCTGGAGCTGTCCCGGCGGCACGCGATCCGCGCGGGAGGGGAGGTCCGGTTTCCGGAGGGCGCAGCAGCCCCGCAGTTGCGGTTCCTCGCGGGGTACCGCCGTCAGGGTCCGTGAGGCCAGAGGAGTAGTTGCACGTGCTGGGTTTTCTGATACAGGGAGGGGTCGTCCTGGTTCCGATCGTAGCGCTCTCGGTGGTCGCGGTTGCGCTCATCGTGCAGAAGGCGGTCTATTTCGTGCAGACCCGCGAGAGCGAATCTGACCTCGGGGCCTACGTGATCGCGCAGCTGCGCGGGGGCAGGGCCAGCGCGGCCCTGGCGGAGCTGGAGACCAAGAGCTCTCCCGAGTCCAGGGTTCTCTTGGAAGGCCTGCGGGCCCGCAAGGAAGGCCAGGGTCAGGAGATCGTGGGACTGCGGATGGAGTCCCAGGCCAAGCGCAGCGCCGGCGAGCTGGAGCGCAACGTCGCCTACCTGGCGAGCATCGCCAACCTGGCCACGCTCCTGGGCCTGCTGGGGACCGTGGCCGGCATGATCGTCTCCTTCTTCAACCTCAAGGCCTCCGGCGTGTCGGACCCGGCGCTGCTCGCCGGAGGCATCTCCCAGGCCCTGATCACCACCGCGGCCGGCCTGACCGTGGCGATCCCCTGCCTGCTCTTCTATCACGTGTTCCGGCAGAGGGTGAACCGCACGCTCTCCCAGGTCGAGATCGCGGCCACGGACCTGCAGTCGTACCTTTCCCGTCAGCGGCAGCCGCGGCCCAAGACCTGACCGGGCCCATGGACGCAGAGCTGCTGCGGAACCTCATCCCCCTGGTCCTTCTGCTGGCCGCCTCGGCGTACTTCTCCGGCTCCGAAGCGGCGTTCTTTTCACTGTCCAGCCTCGAGCGGGACCAGCTGAGCGGCAGACCCGGCCGACGGCTGGGGTACGTGATGCGCCTGATCCGGAGCTCTCCTGACCAGGTCCTGATCACGGTGCTGACCGGGAACATGTTCGTGAACGTCTTTGCCTCCTCTCTCGGCGAGGCGATCGGGATCCGCCTGTTCCGCACGGAGGCGGAGCTGTTCTCGATCATCGCCATGACCGCCCTGCTGCTGATCGCGGGAGAGATGATCCCGAAGAACCTCGGGGTGCGAAACGCTTCGGCTTTCGCCTCCTTCAGCGCCGGTCCCCTGTTCTACCTCCTGCGCGTGCTGGCTCCGGTGCGGTGGTTCCTGAACCTCTTCAATCTCGCGGTCGAGAAGATCTTCCCGGCCAGGAAGAGCCAGGAGCCGGAAACGCGGCACAGCTTTATCCGCTCGGCGGTGCACATCGGGTTCAAGGAAGGGATCCTCGATCAGTCGGAGCTGCACCTGGTGGAGTCTTTCTGCGAGTTCCGGGAGCAGTCGGTAGAGGAGGTCATGACGCCTCGCACGCAGATCAAGGGGGTGGAGATTGCCACGCCCATCTCCACGCTCCTGGCCACGCCGGAGCCCCGCCGGCTCGCGCTGCAGGGTTCGATCATACCGGTGTTCGACCGCGACCTGGATCACATCACCGGATACCTGACCTTGTACGATTTGCTGCCCTACCGCTACGGCCTCAAGGGTGGAGAACGGCTGCAGGAAGCCGTGCGCCCGGGCCTGAGCGTCCCCAGCTCGAAGAACTGCGCGGACCTGCTGGTCGAGATGCGGGCCTCCAACACGGAGCTGGCCATCGTGGTGGACGAGTTCGGGGGCACCGCGGGGGTGGTCACGATCAAGGCCCTGGTCGAAAAGCTGCTGGGCTACTTCTATCCTTCGGAGCTGGATTCGGTCCACGAGGTCTCCGCGAACACCTACAGGGTGCCGGGAAGCCTGCGGGTGGATCAGCTGGAGCTGCTCGCCTCCCGCCAGATTGCCACGGAGAGCCACACGGTGGCGGGGCTGATCCTCGAACACCTGAGAGACCTGCCGGAGGAGGGCGCCCGGGTGAGGGTGGAGGACCTGGAGCTGGTCGTCCTGCGCACCAGCCGGAACCAGGTCCTCGAGGTCGAAGTCCGGAAGGCGTCGCCGTGAACCTGGTCATCATTCTGCTCTGCGCGCTGGGGGCGGCCTTCTTCGCGGGCATCGAGACCGGTCTTCTGTCCGCCGACCAGCTCGCCCTCTACCTGAAGCGCGAAAAAGGGGTGGCGTACGCCCGCTCGGCGGACTATCTGCTGCTCAAGCCCGAGCGCCTGCTCGCGACCACTTTGATCGGGACCAATGCCTGTGTGGTCAGCGCCGCGATCGTGGTTGCCAGCACCCTTCGGGAGCGGGGAATGGCCGAGTCTTCCTGGATCGGCAGCCTGGTCTTGAGCCTCGTGCTGCTGATCTTCACGGAGGTCATTCCCAAGTCGTTCTTCCGGCGCAACGCGGACACCGTCGCGGTGCGTTTGGCGCCGCTGCTCCTGGGGTTTCACTTCGCCCTGTTGCCCGTGTCGGTCATTCTCAACACGATCGTTCGGCTGCTCCTGTTCTCGGCCCCGACCAGGCAGAAGAGCAAGCTGCCCAAGTCTCGCGACGATCTCCGTACTCTGGTGCGTCTGGGGTCCCGGGTATCCGGCCTCCAGCGGGAGGAGCAGCGGGTGTTCGAGGAAATCTTCGACTTCCGCGGCACCCTCGCGCGGGAGGTCATGATCCAGATGCACGAGTACCCGGTCTGCCCGATCACCGGCACCCTTCGCGAGGCGGTCCGGGTGAGCCTGGAGGGCAGGATCCGCTTCCTGCCGGTGTTCCGCGACCGGGCGGACAACATCGTGGGCTACCTGGACGCGGAGCGTCTCCTGTGTCGAGGCGGGGTGGAAGGGCAGAGCATCGCCGGGCTCCTGCAGAAGCCGGTGTTCTACCCGGACGTCAAGAGGGTTCCTGACCTGCTGCTGGAGATGAACCGCCGCAACCTCGATGTAGTCTTCCTCTCCGACGAGTACGGTGCCGTCTCCGGCCTGATCACCCCGGCGGAGATCGCCGCGGAGATCGTGGGCTACATCCCCGGAGAGCCGTTCGTCCTGGAGAGGGAGATCGAGGTGCTCGAGCCCGGCCATTTCCGGGTGGCCGGTGTCACGGACATCCAGGACTTCTACCACGAGACCGGGATCCACCTCGGGAGCGAAAACAGTGACACCGTGGGAGGGTTCGTGTGCGAGCAGCTCGGCACCATTCCCGCCCTGGGGGCTACCTTCGTGCACGACGGATACCGGTACACCGTGCTCGACCGGGACGAGCGGCACGTCAAAAAACTGGAAATTCAGAGGAAAGGCGCCGATGCGGCTAGAAAGAAGACTCAATGACGAAGGCGGCCTGATCCTGACGCCGCTCATCGACATGATTTTCCTCGTGGTGATCTTCTTCATGCTCAACACCACCCTTTCGATCAATCCGGCCATCAGCGTCGAGCTGCCCTCGGCGTACACTTCGCAGGCCGTGGTCGAGCGGGAGGTGGTTGTAACCTTGACCGCCTCCGGGGGGTTATACGTAGGTGCGCAGGAGGTCGATTTCGATCGCTTCGCCGCCGAGCTCAAAAAGGAAATGGTGCGACTGGGCACGGACAAGATGATCCTGCAGGCCGACGAGACCCTGGTGTATCGGGACCTGGTCGAGGTCATGGACCTGGCCCGGTTGGCCGGCGTCCAGGCCATTTCTCTGGTCACGGAAGCCAAGAGCATCCCAGAATGACCCGGGCGAGGCCGCGCTACCTGCTGATCTCCCTCGGGCTGCACGCCGCCGTGCTGCTGTCGTTGCTGCTCGTGAGCGCTCCGCGGCTGCCGGAAGTGCGCCAGCGCCGGGTGGTCATCGAGCTCTCACCGCGCCGGGAGCTCGCCAGGCCCGAGGAGGCCGGGCCCGACCCGCAGCGAGCCGAGATCCTGGCACCCGAGGTCGAGCCTTTGGCTGCGAGCCTGGACCTGGAGGGTCCCGCTTCCCTGGCGGCACCCTCCGCGCGCCTACCTGTCGATGCCCCCGCTGTGCCTCCGGAGGCTCCGGCCGCCGGGCGGGCCGAGCTTCCGTCCCCCGAGTCGAGCAGGGCCGCCGCGGCGCCTCGGGCGGAACTCCGGCTGCCCCGGCCGGCTGCCGAGACGATCCTGGCGGACCTGCCTTCCCCGGGACAGGAAGCCAGCCGGGCCGTCCCCGTCCCCGCCGCGGCGCCCCCGGCTGGATATCTGGACCCAGGTGCGCTAGAATGGAGAGGGAGGGAACGAAAAGTCATCAAAGCGGCCCGGCCCGAGTTCCCGGAAGTCCTCCTCCAGGAAGGCCAGGAGGTCGATGTGGAGGCGACGTTCAAGGTGGCTCCGA
>JAFGFV010000185.1 GCA_016930895.1 Spirochaetales bacterium
AAGCCGCAGGACATCGGCCCCGAGACGGTGGCAGCGATCGCGGCGGCGGTGACCCGAATCCGGGCATCGTTCCAGGTCCCGCTCGGCGTGAACGTCCACCTGAACGGTGTCCGCCAGGCAATCGCCATAGCGGTGGCCGCAGGCTGCCAGTGGGTGCGGGCTTTCGAGCTGGCGAACGCATATATCTCCAACGCCGGCGTGCTCGAGGCAGTCGGCCCCGACGCAATGCGCTACCGCGCGTTCCTGCGCAGCGAGCGGAGCGTGATGGTCTTCGGCGATTTCCACGTCAAGCACGGAAGCCACGCAATCACGGCGGACCGAAGTCTCGAGGAACAGGCGGAGGACGTAGAGACGGCGCTCGCGGACGCGGTGATCGTCACAGGGGTTGCCACCGGCACGGCGCCGACGGTGGCGGACATCGAGCGCATCCGGAGTGTGGTCCGAATCCCCGTGTTGATCGGCAGCGGACTGTCCGCCGCCAACCTGGCGGAGCTGCTACCCCAGATCGACGGCGCCATCGTGGGTACTTCGTTCAAGGTCGACGGTCGCCTGGAGAACCCCATAGACGTTGAACGGGTGCGCAGGTTCATGGACAAGGTGCGGGCCGAGCGCTAGAGCTTGCGGGGACGGAGGACCTCGAGGACCTGGATGGCGGCAATCGCAACGGAACCTCCCGCTTCAAAACGGCCTGGACGCACGGGGTCCTCCGACGGATTGGGTATCTATGACTGATCGAATCGAGGGACTCAAGCAGCGCTGTCTGGCGGTGGAGCAGGAGGTCTGCATCGAGCGGGCCCGGTACTTCACCGAGAGCTTCCAGCGCACCGAGGCGGAACCTATGGTCATGCGACGCGCGCGGGCCCTGGCCCACGTCCTGGAGCGCATGACCGTGACGATCGGGCCGGAGGAGCTCATCGTGGGACGGCAGGCGAGCCAACTGCGGGCGGCGCCGATCTTCCCGGAGTACACGGTGGATTGGATTCTCGAGGAGATCGACGAGCTGCCCCGACGTCCGGCCGACCGGTTCGCCGTGCGGTCCGAAGTGCGCGAGGAGCTGCTGGACCTGTGCCGCTGGTGGAAGGGGCGGACCGTCGAAGATCGTTGCCTGGCCACTCTCCCCGAGGAGGTGATGCAGGCCTATCAGATGGGGGTGCTGTCGGCCACCGGGAACATGACCTCGGGGGACGGGCACATCCTGTTGGACTTTCCGAAGCTTCTTCGAGTCGGCGCCCGGGGGATCGCCGCCGAGGCAGAGGAAGCTCTCGAGGGTCTGGACCCGGGCGAGCCGGCGAGTGTCGGCAGGCGGGCGGTGCTGGCATCCATTCCGATCGTCTACGGGGGGGTGATTCGTTTCGCCGAGCGCTGCGCCGAGGAGGCCGAGAGACTTGCCGGGGAGGAGCGGGACGCCGGGAGGCGGGCGGAGCTCGAGGAGATCGCGGCCGTATGCCGGCGAGTGCCCGCCTATCCACCGGAGAGCTTCCGGGAGGCCGTTCAGTCGGTATGGCTCATCCACCTGGTCTCCCAGATCGAGACGAACGGTCACTCCATGTCGCTGGGGCGCTTCGACCAGTACATGTTCCCGTTCTATCGCGCCGATCGGGACAGGGGAAGCCTCAGCGACGAGCAGGCTGAGGAGCTGCTGGCGTGTCTCTGGATCGCGATGTTCGGAGTCACCAAGATCCGTCCCTGGTCCCATACCCGTTTCAGCGCCGGCGGGCCGACCTACCAGAACCTTACCCTTGGGGGGGTCGATGCAGAGGGCCGCGACGCCTCCAACCAACTCACCTTCCTGTGCCTGGACAGCGTGGCCCGCACCCGTCTTCCGCAGCCCAACGTGTCGGTCCGCCTGCACGCGGGGTCTCCGAGCGCTCTGTACCAGAAGTGCGTGGAGGTGATCCGCCTTGGCTTCGGGATGCCCGCCCTGCACAACGACGAGCTCATGGTCCCTTCCTTGCTGAGCCGGGGGGTGAGCTTGGAGGACGCACGGGGCTACGCCATCATCGGATGCATCGAACCGATCATCCCGGGCAAGCATGGCTACCGGGCCGCCGGCATGAGCTTCACGAATTTCCCCAAGATTCTCGAGCTCGCCCTTCACGGCGGGCGCGATCCCTCGACGGGTCTGCGGCCGTGCCCCGACGAGCGTGACCTGGCGTCTTTCGACAGCTTCGAGGAGCTGCTGGCGGCCTTCCGCAAGCAGATGACCCATTACGTACGTCTGCGCCTCATCGGCGAATACGCGATCGACGCGGCCATCGAGGAGCTCGTGCCCGACCCGTTCTGCACCGGCCTGATACAGGACTGCATCGCTCGCGGCAGGACTCCCAAGCAGGGGGGGGCGGTGTACGACATCGTCACCGGCCCGGAGACGGGCGTGGCGAACGCCGGCAACGCCCTGGCTGCCATCCGGCAGCTTGTGTTCGATCAAGGGATGATCGACGGCGCCGGCCTGCTGGCCGCGCTGGACTCCGATTTTGCCGGCGCAGAGGGGGAGCAGGTCCGGCAGATGCTCCTCAACAAGGCCCCCAAGTTCGGCAACGACCAGGAGGAGGCGGACGAGCTGGTCGCCGAAACCTATCGCATTTTTATCGACGAGTTGGAGAAGTATCCCACCGCTCGGGCGGGGCGAGGCCCCATCGGCTGCCTCAACGTGCCCTGCACGGCCACCATTTCCGCCAACGTCCCGAGCGGCCTGCGAGTAGGGGCAAGCGCCGATGGCCGCAAGGCGGGCGAGCCGCTGGCCGAGGGGTGCTCGCCGTTTCGCGGCACGGACCTCCGGGGGCCCACGGCGGTGTTTCAGTCCGTGGCCCGGATGCCGAATATGCGGATCACCGGCGGCAACCTGCTCAATCAGAAGCTCAACCCGGCTGCGCTTGCCACTCCGGAGGGGCGGCTCAAGCTGGAAGCACTGGTTCGTGCCTTCTTCGAGAGGAAGGGGTACCACGTCCAGTTCAACGTGATCTCTTCCGAGACGCTGCGCGCGGCGCAGCGGGAGCCGGAGAAGTACAGGGACTTGGTGGTACGGGTGGCCGGTTACAGTGCCCTGTTCAGCAACCTGGAGCCTGCGACCCAGGCGGACATCATAGCCCGCACCGAGCACGCCCTGTGAGAGGGGGCCAGACCGGAGGGGCCCCGCGTGCGACCCTGTTCGACATCGAGCGCTTTGCCCTTCACGACGGTCCCGGAATCCGGACCGTGGTCTTCTTCAAGGGCTGCCCGCTGCGCTGCTCCTGGTGCAGCAACCCCGAGTCCCAGGATCTCCAACCGGAGCTGTTCTACCGAGCCGCGGCCTGTCTCGGCTGCCGGCGTTGCGTGGACGCCTGCGCGAGGGAGGCGCTGTCTTTCGCTGAGGGGGGGCTGCAGATCGATCGCGAGCTCTGCGACCGATGCGGCGCGTGTGTGGAGGGCTGCAACAGCACTGCCCTGAGCCTGGTCGGCAGGAGCTACGGGCTCGAGGAGGTGCTCGCGGAAGTGCTGCGCGACGAGCCGTTCTATCGGCACTCCGGCGGCGGGGTCACCTTCTCCGGCGGGGAGCCGGCATTTCAGCCGGAAGCGCTTGCGGAGATGGCCCGCCGCTGCCGCGGGGCGGGGCTGAACACAGCCCTCGAGACGTGCGGGCACTATCCGTGGGAAGCGCTGGAAACAGCCCTCCCTTGGCTGGACCTGGTGCTGTATGACTTGAAGCAGATCGACAGCGCCCGTCACGAGACGATCACGGGAGTGAGGAACGAGCAGATCCTGGGGAACTTCGAGCGCCTGGTGGCTGAGCAGAGAAAAGGGCTTCGGGGCAGCGGAGCAGGCTATCAGGGCGCCGTCCGCGTGCGCGCGCCCTTGGTCCCGGGACTCAACGACAGGGAAGAAGACCTGGTTCTGCTGCGCGGCTATCTTGCCCGAACGGCACCGGAGCTGCCGGTCGATCTGCTTCCCTACCATCGACTCGGCAACGGCAAGTACGGAGGGTTGGGACGGCCCTACGCCCTAGCCGAGCTCGTTCCTCCCGACAATGTTCACGTGGAACGGGCACGGGCCTTGCTGGAGGAAAAGGGCCTCTCGGTGCGCATCGAGCAGTAGACCCGCGAGCGGAAACACGAGCCGGGACCGCCTCTAGGACATGGCCGGCCGGTCGCGAGCGGCAGGCAGTTGGGCAATCCCCGCGGAGGGGACACCCTCCATGCTGCGATCACATCATGATTGCGTCGTTCTTGACGTCTTCGGTGGACTGCCTGACAATGAGCTGCGTCTCGACAACGATGTCCTTGTTTCGCGAGCGCGGGTTGTGAATCTTCCTGATGAGCTGCGTCAGCACTTCCTCGGCTATCCTCTCCACAGGAATGTTCACCGTTGTGAGTTGGGGTGAAACGAGAGAAGAGAGGGCGATGTTGTCGTGACCGGCAACCGCGATATCGCCCGGCACCTCGTACCCCTTCTCTCGGATGTATTTCATCGCCCCTATGGCGAGGACGTCGTTGACACCTATGATCGCGGTCGGCTTGGATCTGGCGAGGATGCGCTTTGCCGCCTCGTAGCCCCCTGCGGCGGTGAACTCGCTCTCTTCGACGATGTCCGGATCCAGGGGGATTCCGTGTTCCCGGAGGGTGTCACGATAGCCGACGAACCTGCTCTCGCTGCACGGGTACTTGTGCAGGCTTCGTATCATCCCAATCCTACGGTGCCCCTTCTCGATGAGGTACGTGACCAGCTTGCAGAACCCCTTGTATCCGTCCGAGTATGCCGAAGAGAGAGGCAGTCCCAGGGAGGGCTGATCCATGACGATGATCGGCACCCTTTTCGCGATGTCTTGTACGAAAGACTTGTTCTCCATGATGGTCACGTAGCAGCACAGGATGATGCCTTCGACCTGTCTTCCCAAGAGGTAGCGTATGTATTCCTGCTCACGTTCGGCATCCATTTCGCCCGTGCAGATGAGGGCCATGTACTTGTGTTTCCGCGCTTCTTCCTCCAGCGCTTTCAGCAATTCCGAATAGTATGGGTTCCTGAAATCGGGGATGATGATGCCGAAGGTGCTGGTCTTCTTTTTTCGCATGCCCGTGGCAAGATAGCTCGGCGTGTAGTTCAACGAAACCATCGTCTCGAGCACCCTCTTGCGGGTGTGTTCGTTCACAACTGCCGGGTTGTTCAGCACCCTGGAAACCGTAGCCTTTGAAACATCGGCTTCCCGGGCGACATCCGAGATGGTAGCCATAGCACCGCCTCCAGACCTGATTGTTCTCACGCCAGCGTTTCCTCGTTCCCCCAGAGCAGTCCATTACGCGTCGATCGGCGGGCGGCCGTCAAGTAGCCTTGGGCAGAAGGGCGCAGGACTGTAATCAATTTCATGAAACTGGTTACAATATAACAGAGATTCGATGCCTATGACCAGCCCGCCTTCACGAAAAGTGGCAACAGGCCCGAGGTAAGAGAGCAGCATGGGCGGTTAAGGAAAAAAACCGCTTGACAAATCGCCCTGCCTCGGCCAGAATGGGTTCATTACTGTAATCAGTTTCATGAAACTGGTTACAATCACCGAGCGACTGTGGAATTGGCTCCAGGGTCTGGTCGATAACCACAGGGACTGGAAGTCAATCTGTTGCTCAGCGTCCGAGCTATCGCAGCAATTCAGCGCAGACCAGGAACGGAAAGAGGAGGTGAGCGGACGGGTTAGGGACAGATATCGTGAACGTCGTGGGACTGAGAAAAAACGAAGAAGAGGAGGAGTAACGATGAAGACAAGGATGGTATGTTTGGGGTTGGTGCTGGCGTTGATCTTTGCCGGCGCGTCGATCGTTTGGGCAGGCGGAAAGTCGGAAGAAGCCCCGGAGGGGCAATCCGCCGAATCAACGCAAGCCGCCAAGTACTACGAGAGCAAGTTCTTTCCCGCTCTCGGCAAGATACCCGCTCCAAGCAAGAAGTACAGGATCGGCTGTCTGGTCAAGACCCTGATCAATGACTTCTGGATGGACTTCGAAAACGGCTACAAGGACGCGAACGAGGTGTACGACGTAATCGTCGATGTCTACGGGGCCCCGAGCGAAACCGATCTCCTGGTCCAGAAACAGATACTCGACGACATGATCGCCAAGGACTATGACATCCTCCTGGTGTCTCCTCTTACCGACTCGAATCTTCTGGCGGCGCTCAAGACCGCGACCGATCGGGGGATTCCGATCATCAACGTGTGCGATGCCTACATCAGTCCGGAGGCTCAAAAGAAGCACGGCATCAAGATCGACTGCGTGATCGCCACCGACTTCAGGGACAACGCCCGGCTGGTGACCGAGTACGTGGCAGAAGTCCTGGGCGAGGAGGGCGGAGAGATCATGCACATCATGGGTCTGCCCGGGGGCCGCGCGGCGGAATACCGGAAAGAAGGGTATCTGGAAGTCGTGGGCAAGCATCCGCAGCTGGAGGACATCGGGGTATTTCCGGGTGAATGGGAAAGAAAGAAGGGTATGGACATCGCCGCCGACGTAATCCAGTCCCATCCGAACCTGAGGGCTATCATCGGAGCGAACGACAACATGGCCCTGGGCGCATACCAGGCGGTCAAGAACGCCGGCAAGACCGATCAGGTCTACGTCGCGGGGATCGACGCGGTTCCCGACGCGATCCTTTCGGTCATGAACGGTGAGCTCATTTGTACGCTGCCCTTCATGCAGTACCAGATGGCATACGGGGCGATCGAGGCCGCAATCCAGATCCTGGAGGGGGTGTTCGATCCCGCCAACCAAGAGCTGTACGGCTACCAGGAAGTCTGGCACCAGGGCAACATCAGAGAAAAGGTCGATCAATATAGAGAGCAATTCACCGGTCTCAAGAGCATCAAGTAGTTCCTTCGAACCTTGACGTAGCAGCGTTGATCATCACGGGAGGACGCTTCCTTTACAGGAAGGGGGCGTCCTCCTATTATGCGGATAGGAGGGGCGGAGGTGGCATCGATGAAAGGCATCGGGGTCAGGAAGGTTCTCAAGAGCCACATGGGGGTTCTGATTACCCTTGCGGCAATGTGGGCTTTCTTCAGCATCGCATCCCCCTGGTTCTCCACCATGTACAACGTGCTGAATATCCTCAACCACATGACGATCACGCTCATCCTGTCCCTGGGCATGGTGTTCGTCATCGCCTCGGGAGGAATCGACCTTTCCGTGGGCTCGATCCTGGGATTCACGGGGATCGTGATGGCAAAGCTGTTCAAGGCGGACGTGCCGATTGTCTTGACCGTGCTGCTCGGGTTCGCCGTCGGCGGGGGCATTGGAGCCCTTACGGGATTGATCATCGCGAAGTTCAGGCTGCAGCCTTTCATCGTCACTCTGGGCATGCTGAGCATCGTGCGCGGGCTCGCCCTGGTGCTGTCCAAGGCGCTCCCCATCCTGGGATTTCCCCCGCAGTTTACTCATTTCTTCGCGGGGACTCTGGGGATACCCACCAACATCTACATCATGGCCGTTCTCGTGATCCTGGTAGCGATCATTGCCAATCGGACCAAGTTCGGAATCTACGCTCGCAGCATCGGGGGTAGTGAGAAGAGCGCAATACTCTGCGGCATCAACACGACCAGGATCAAGATCTTGATCTACATGATGCAGGGACTGTTCGCGGTCGTAGCATCGCTCATCTTCATGTCGATGATGGATGCCGCAGAGCCGTTGGCGGGTCTGCAAACGGAGTGGCTCGAGGCCATAGCCGCCCCGATCATCGGAGGCAACAGTCTGTCCGGTGGGGTCTTGACGGTCTTTGGTGCGGTCATAGGAGCACTGATCCTGTCCACGGTCCGCAGCGGCGTGAACGTGTTGGGCGTCCAGTCGTTCGCACAGCAGTTGTTCATCGGGGTGATCATCATCATCTCGGTGATCGTCGATTCCCTGAGGCAGCGCAAGGCACGG
>JAFGFV010000186.1 GCA_016930895.1 Spirochaetales bacterium
GGCCTGGGGCACGATCGAGATGCACAGGGCGTCCACCCGGGGGGAGGCGAGCATGATGTCGATGCAGCGCTCGAACTCGTCGTCCGACACCATGGCGGTGAGGTCCAGCAAGGGCTCGACGTTCACGTAGGGCGGGATAACCGCGCGAAGCCCTTCGACGGTGTCGCCGTCCAGCTCCGCGAGCGCCAGCTCCCCCAGGGAATCGGCGGCCGAGGTCTTCTCGTAGCCCGCGTTGGCGATCACGGCCACCCGGTTGCCCGCCACCTGGAAGTCGTTGAGCAGGGCGAAGGTCTTGATGAAGTCCCCATGGTCGATCATGGAGTCCGCGACGATCAGGCCGGCCTGCTTCATGGCCGCCTTGGCCACCGCATACTCCCCGGCCATGCTGGCGGTGTGGGACTGGGCGGCCAGCTGCCCGGCCTCGGTGCGCCCGGCCTTGTAGACCACGATGGGCTTGCGGCACCGGCCGGTGACCTCGAAGAACCTGCGCCCCGCTCCGGGCTTGAAGCCCTCGATGTACAGCCCCATCACGTCGACCATCGGGTCGTCCTCGAAGTACTGCACCAGATCCGAAGGGTCCACGTCCAGCTGGTTGCCGTAGCTCACGATGACCTTGGGGCTGATGGCGCCTCGCAGGTTGTAGATCTCCATGATCCCCATGGCCCCGCTCTGGCTCAGGATCGCCACGTTGCGCTCCTTCTCCAGGTTGATCCGGAACTTCTCTTCGGGGATGAAGAAAGTGTTCAGCCCTCGCGACGAAGTCTCTGCTGCGTACACCACCCCGAGGCAGTTGGGCCCCACGACCCGCATCCGGTGCTCCCGCGCCACCGCCAGGATGCGATCCTCCAGGTCCCGGTTCTTGCGGGCCTCGCTGAACCCTCCCGGGATCACCAGCAGGGCCCGAACCCCCTTGGCCGCACAGTCCTCCACCACCCCGACCGTGGCCTCCGCCGGGACGGTCAGGATGGCCAAATCCACGCCTCCGGGCACCTCCTGCACGCTGCGATGCAGGGGGTGAACCTCGCCGCCCACCGAGATCTGCCCGCCCTTGATGTTGACGGCGTGGACATCCCGCCGCCCCAGCTCGATCAGGTTCCCGAAGATGATGTTGCCGGACTTGGAGGGGTCCGAAGCGCTGACTCCCACCACTGCGATCCCCTTCGGCTCGAACAGGGGCCGAAGGGTCTCCTTGGGCTGCACCGCCAGCTCCGGCCCCTCCGCCTCCCTGTCCCGGAAGGTGCCGTAGCCGTCGATGGCGATCAGGCTGCCGTAGCGGTCGAACACGAAGGGGTTGATCTCGAGCTCCGTGAGGACGAAGCGGGTCTCGGAGGGGAAGAAAGAGGAGAAGGCGGTGGCCAGATCGCTGAAGCGCACCTCCGCCTCGACGATCCGGGTCACGTAATCCTCGTGCCCCTCGCCCAGGTACTTCTCGCTGATGTGGGTCGAAGACATGAGGGCCCCGGCCCACTCCCTGTCGAGGGGAGGCAGGATCAGGTTGGGCGGGGAGAAGTGGGCGGCGAAGTGCTCGGCGTCGCTCCCCCCTTTGCTGAAGGAGATGACCGGCCCGAAGGCGGCGCTCTCCCGGATCCCGATCAGGATCTCGTTGCCCAGGTCCTTGGAGTAGTCCACGTGCTCCACCAGGAGGACCCCCTCAACCTCCAGGCCCCGCTCGGCGAAGCTCTCCCGCATCTCCCGCACGCAGTAGCGCACGAAGTCCAGGTCCTTGTACACGATCCTGACGCCGCCGGTCTTCTGCTTGTGGGCTACCGCCGTGGAAATCACCTTGATCACGACCCGCTCGCTCCCGAAGACCGACAGGGAGCTGTGGGTGATGTCCCGGTCCTCCCGGACGATCAGGTAGGTGGGCGTGAAGATGCCCATCAGGGTCAGGATCTCGTACACCTCGTGCTCGAACAGCTGCCCCCGGCCCTGAGCCCGGGCATCCTCCAGGATCTTCTCGACCTCCGCGATCCAGCCCGCTGCGCGTTCCCTGATCATGCCCCGCCCCCTGCCAGGCGCCCCATGGCCGCGATCACCCTGCGGACCACCCTCCACACGGTTTCCACCGAGGCAATCTCGACGCGCTCCTCCGGGCTGTGCACGTTCCGCAGGGTGGGCCCGAGGGAGACCATCTCCAGCTCGGGGGCGACGCCCTTGAAGACCCCGCACTCCAGCCCCGCGTGGAATGCCTTGAGCTGGATAGGGGCGCCCAGCACCGCCTCGTACTCCTGCTTGACCAGCAGGTTGAAGGGTGAGCGGGGATCGGCTTCCCACCCGGGATAGCGGGTGTGCTGCCGGACCTTTGCGCCGTGGCGCTCACCGATCTCCCGCAAGGAGCGCGAGAGCTCCTGCAGCGTGCTGTCGATGGACCCTCGGGCGTTGACAAAGATCTCGCAGCGATCCTCCCCGCTCTTGACCAGGGCCAGGTTGTTCGAGGTCTCCACCAGCCCCTCGATCTCCCGGCTGTAGGCCAGGGGCCCGTGGGGGATCTCTGCCAGGAGCCCGCAGATCCGGGCGCTGTCCTCGGCGCTCCAGGCGGCAGCCGGTGCATCCCCGGGAGCCGGGGCCCTGACGGTGATCGTGATTCCGGGCTCCCGCTTCCGCGCGTCCGCGAGAGTGCGCTCCCGCCAC
>JAFGFV010000187.1 GCA_016930895.1 Spirochaetales bacterium
GCCCATCATGGCCCCGATCGCCTTCAGGGACTCGTAGTCGATCCGGGTGTCCAGGTGCTCGCCCGGGATGCAGCCGCCGGAGGGCCCGCCGCTCTGCACGGCCTTGAAGGCCTTGCCGCCCGGGATCCCTCCGCCGATGTCGTAGATGATCTCCCGCAGGGTGATGCCCATGGGCACCTCCACCAGGCCCGCGCAGGTGATCTTGCCGGTCAGGGCGAACACCTTGGTGCCCTTGGAGGTCTCCGTGCCCATGCCGGCCAGGCTCTCGGGGCCCTCCCGCAGGATGTGGGGCACGTTGGCCAGGGTCTCCACGTTGTTGATCACCGTGGGGCAGCCGAACAGCCCGGAGACCGAAGGGTACGGGGGCCGGGGCCGGGGCATGCCGCGCTTGCCCTCGATGGAGTGGATCAGGGCGGTCTCCTCGCCGCACACGAAGGCCCCCGCCCCCTGCTTGATCCGCAGGGTGAAGATGAAGGGCCTGCCGCCGGCCCGGGTCAGCTCGCGTTCGAGGAGTCCCTCCTCTTTCAGGGTCTCGATCGCCTTCTCGACGCGCTTGATGGCCAGGGGGTACTCCGCCCGGCAGTACAGGATCCCTTCCAGCGCCCCGATGGCGTAGCCGGCGATCATCATCCCTTCGATGACCGCGAAGGGGTCCCCCTCCAGCAGGGAGCGGTCCATGAAGGCCCCGGGGTCCCCCTCGTCGGCGTTGCAGATCATGAACTTGCGCTCGGCGGTCTCACCTTGGGCGAGCTGCCACTTCCTGCCGGTGGGGAAACCCGCCCCGCCCCGGCCGCGCAGGCCGGAGGCGGCCACGCTGGCCACGACCTGCGCCGGAGTCATGGACAGGGCCTTCTCCAGCCCCAGAAACCCCCCGTGCTCCCGGTATTCCGCTAGGGATTCAGGGTTCACCACCCCGCAGTTGCGCAGCACGTACTTGACCTGCTTCCGGAAGAAGGGGTGCTCGTCCACGAAGGACACTCCCGCCAGGGGCTCACGGCCGTTGCGCTGCTGTCCGAGCAGGCCGTCGAGGCGATGGTTGTTCCGCAGTAGGACTTCGTCCAGGATAAAGCCGGTGTCCTCGGGCTTCACGTTCCCGAAGGACAGCCGCTGCCCGCCCGCGGTCACCACGTCCATGATCGGCTCCGCTGGGCAGTAGCCCATGCAGCCGGAAGGGCTGACCTCGAGGCCGACCCCGTGCGCCGCGGCCCAGTCGCCCGCGGCCTTGCCGACCTTGGCGGCCCCGGAGGCCAGGCCGCACGTACCCATCCCGATGTACACCTTATGCATCAGCTCGCTCCTCGGCGGGGCCCTGATCCTTGAGGTCGGCCAGGATCCGCAGCAGGGCCTTCTTGTCCAGCCGCCCGTAGAACTCCCCGTTCACGGTCATCACCGGGGCGATCGAGCAGGCCCCGAGGCAGGCCACCGTTTCCAGGGAAAAGGCCCCGTCCCGGGTGGTCTGTCCCGCTTCGATCCCCAGCTCCTGCTGGAGCACCTCCAGGAGGTTGAACGACCCCTTGACGTGGCAGGCGGTGCCGCGGCAGATCTGGATCTGGCAGCGCCCCGGCGGGTTCAGCCGGAACTGGTTGTAGAAGGTCGCGACCCCGAAGATCTTGGACTCCGGCAGGCCCAGGTAGTCCGAGATGGCGTAGATGCTGTCCTTCGAGATGTAGCCCTCCGCCTCCTGGACCGCCTGCAGGATCGGGATCAGGGAATCCCGCGCGGGGCGATAGCGACGCAGGATCTCCTGGTATCGCGCCGGCGCGGCGGTGGTTCCGGCCATCGTGCTGCTCATGCTGCACCCTCCTCGAGCGAGCCCGTCCGCGGTTGCGGGGAGCGGGCTGGTTCCGCACACGGAAACGGTCTTGAAGACCCCTACGTAGACTGTTGCGTGAGCTCTTACGCCGGCTCGTTCGCCGGTTCTTACGTGAATGGATTCACTATTAGGAAGCTACTGTATCGTGAATTTTTTGTCAATAGTGCCGTGCGAGTTTCTGCGAGAATTTCCGTGGGTTCCCCGGGGTCTGCGTGCTGCGCTTCAGACGTGGGCGGATACCAGCCGCGCGGGGCTGCCCTTCCGCCCCGTCTGCCCCGGGACGGGGCCCTCCAGGCGGTAGAAGCGGCAGGCGGCGCTCCGCGGCACCTCTTCCGGGAAGTGGGTGACGATCACGGCGGGCACCCGGTGCAGGGCCAGCAGGTCCATGAACTTGCCCCAGAGCAGGCGCCGGGCTTCGGAGTCCAAGCCGGTGAACGGCTCGTCCAGCAGGACCGCCTCCGGGAAGCGGGCGAAACAGCGGGCAAAGGCCAGGCGCTTCTTCATTCCCCCGGACAGCTCCCCGGGCAGGCCCTGCTCCATCCCCTCCAAGCCCACCTCCCGGAGGAGGTACCGTGCGAAGCCCAGGGCATCCCCTCGCGGGACCCCGGAGTAGATCAGCGGCAGGGCGACGTTCCACAGGTTGCTGCGCCAGGGCAGCAGGCGGTCGTCCTGGAACACGACACCCAACCTTTCCGGGCGCGATACCGCCCCGGCCGTGGGCGCCAGGAGGCCGGCGATCAGGTGTACCAGCGTGGTCTTGCCCACCCCCGAGTCTCCGGACACCACCGCGATCTCCCCGGAGACGACCCGGAGGTGTACGTCCGCCAGGACCGGCCCCTCCCCGAGGTAGGCGTACCCCACACCCTCGAGGTTCAGCTCGGCTTCCTTCGCCCCAACCAGGAACGAGCGCCGCAGCTCCGCGGCCGCGTCGAGGGTGACGGCCGGCTCGGGGGCCGCGGCCGCCCGGGCCCTCCCCGCCCGGACCCTCCCCGCCCGGTGCCGGAGCGTCGATCGCGGCCCCAACGTCCGGCGCCGGATCCCCGCCTGGTGGCTCGCCTGCTCCAGCTGCGCCAGCAGCTGGTTGGACAGCACGATCAGCCCCACCAGCAGGAGCGCCCAGGCGAACAACCGGCGGGCCTGCAGGGTCTGGTAGGCGCTTTGGATCTGGAAGCCGATGCCGTCGTTCGCCCCGAAGTACTCGGCGATCACCGAGGCCTTGATGCCCAGCACGATCCCCAGGCGCAGGGTCGCCGCCAGGAACGGCTTGAGGTGAGGGATGATCAGTTCCCGCAGCCGGGCCCGGAACCCCGGGGCGAACACCTCCAGCATCTCCTGGAGCGGCCGGGGCACCGCCTTGATCCCTTCGGCGAGGTTGGTGGCCACCAGGGGAAAGCAGATCAGGGCGATGGCCAGGATCGGCGACAGGTGGCCGATCCCGAGCAGCAGAATCAGGGGAATGGCCCACAGGAGGGGTGGAATCCCCTGGAGGAACAGCACTGCCGGGCGGAACAGCGCCTCGAGCCTCGGCCTCAGGCCCGACAGTACGCCCACCGCCGCCCCGGCCCCCAGGGCGACCAGGAACCCGAGCAGGACGCGGTAGAAGGTGATCGTTACCTGCAGCCAGGTGAATCCGCGTCCCAGCAGAAGCGCGGTGTCCGCCAGGGTCGTCGAAGGTAACGGAATGATGTAGGCGCCGGCCAGGAGGCTGGCGCCGGCCCAGGCCGCGAGCAGCAGAGCCGCCCCGGCCACGTACAGGAAAAGCCGCCGCGCTTTCTCAGCTCCCCCGGGCGCGGTCCCGGCGGGACTTCCGGGGCGACTCACGGGGCTACTCATCGAACGACTCACGGGGCCAGGAAGAACTCGTCGCCCAGGGGCGGGCGGTCCTCCCGCAGGAAGCCCCGGAGAAGCTCGTAGTACCCCACCACGCGGCGCCGGTTCTCGGCGGCTTCGGGGACCTCGAACAGGGTGTACGGGACGGAGCGGGCCAGGATGTCCGCAGGCATGCCCAGGGCTTCCGCGTAGCGGGAGGCGACCTCCGGCGCTCGCTCCGTGACGGTCCGGGTGGTGCGGCGCCATGCAACGACCACCTGCCGCAGGAGCTCCCGCCTCACTCCGGCGCCGTCCCGCGTGACGAACAGGCTGACCTGGGGTGAGCGAGGGTCCCCCGTCACGGCCGCCCAGGCATCCTGGAAGCTCAGCAGGCGCTTCAGGCCCCGGCCCTCGACGAGGCTGGTGGCGAGCGGCTCCGGAAGGGGGGCCGCATCGACACGCCCGTTCAGCAGCAGGGGCACCGTCTGGCCGAAGGGCGAGTAGAGAATCTCCAGGTCCAGGTCCGGGTCCAGCCCCGCATCCGCCAGCAGGTAACGCGTCTGGAAGTCCAGGGGGGCCCCGGGGAACGGCAGCGCGATGCGCCTGCCCGCGAGGTCCCTCAGGCCCCGGATCTCCGGAGCCTTGGGCGAGCCGATCAGGTAGGACACCCCCCACACGCCGGTGTTCACCAGGACCAGGGGGCCTCCCCCCAGGTGGTTCTCCCAGCCCTGGCTCGTTCCCGTGAGCAGGGCATCCGCGTCTCCCCGAACCAGGGCCGTCAGGGCCTGGGCGTGGTTGATGAAAATCTGCACGCGGAAATCCACCCCCGGAATCGGGTCCTCGTCCCCGAGGAGCAGGAGCGGCAGGCTGGAGGTGGACTGGGGGACCAGGATCGTGAACCCCCGGCTGGCCGCGCGCTGGGCCGCAGCGGGCGCCCCGGAAGCCAGGCACAGAATCAGGGCTGCCAGCACCGTCAGCGCGCCCAGCGGGACCCCGGGGATGCGGGACTGGGTCGTGCGAGTCGCCATGAGCACAACTATAGTCAATCCGCGGCGGCCGGGCAAATGCTCGACTCGGCCAGGGTCGTGACCGGCCCGGTCAGTGGCGGATGGTCCGCCCGCGGCTGACGACCAACAGGGCCGACACGCTCACGAGCACCAGGGCCAGGAACCCTGCAATCACCCAGACGACGCTCTCGATGCCGTAGCGGGCCTCGACCAGGCCGGCCAGCTTGACCGCGAAGGAGCCCGCC
>JAFGFV010000028.1 GCA_016930895.1 Spirochaetales bacterium
GGCAGCACCAGCGGCGCCAACGGCGGCAGCAGCACCAAGGGCAGCACGGACAATCACCGCCCGGGTGTGGACCGGGCGTACGGGGACATCCGGGGAACGAGCAATCCGGGCTAGAATCATGAAGGCGGGCCCCGGGACTCAGGAGGGCAGCGGTGCGCAGTGCCTGGACATCACGAAGACTGTCACGGGCGGCGAAGCCGGTGTCGTGCGCCCTGGCGGGCGCGGTGCTGTGGGCCGCCGCAGCGGCGCACGCTCCCTGCCTGGACGTCACCTCCCCCGCCGGCTTCTCCATCGATCTACCCTCCGGCTTCGCCGCCGGGGAGGGAGACCAGAAGACCCGGTTTTCCTACCTCGCTCCCGACGGGCGCATGGAACTCGCCGTCCTGATCTACGAGCCCGACCGGTTCGCTTCGCCCCAGCTCATGGCCGAGGAGCTCCTCGGAACGTTAGGCTCTAGCGGAGAGCGCTCCAGCTTTACCTACGAGGGCCGGGAAGCGGTGATTGCGGACATCGCCTTTAACCTTGCCGGCGGACCCCGGAAGGGCTATGCGCTGTTCCTGGCCGGAGGGGAGGAAAGCGCGTACGCTCTGCTCGCGCACGCCGAGGCTTCGCGGTTCGAGGCGAACGGTGAGCTGGTGATCTCCTGCCTGGACGCGTTCGCCGTCGACCGCGCCGCCCGGCGGCACCCCGGGCCCGTCAGCCAATTCCTGCTCGAGTGGCCGCCGCGGCGCAGCGAATGGAAGCCCGCCCGCCTGCCCGGTGGACCGCAAGCGCTGCCGTGGAGCAGCGAGGAGGCCCGGCACGAGCTGTACGTTGCCCAGCGGGAGCACCGGGTCCTCTCCAGCTACGCGGAGAGCCGCACGCTCTGGGTCGACGCCTGGGGGCGCTTCTACCGGATGGTCTACCGCGAGTCCGCAGCCCGGCTGCAGGAGGTTACCGACGCCTTTGCCCGCCTTCTTCCCGCCGACGACCCAACGGAGAGCGCCCGGAGGGTCCTGGCCTGGGTGCAGGGGTTCACGTTCGAGCGCGACGTTTCGGGCCTCGACTTCGTCCCTCCCCTTGCCGCGGCCTTCGAAGCCAGGGGCGACTGCGACGCCCGCGCCATGGTCATGGCGATCATTCTGGAGGGCATGGGCATCGACTGCCTGCTCATGCTCTCCCGGGAGTACTCCCACGCCATGCTCGGCGTGGCCGTTCCCGGCGCGGGAGTCCGGTTCCCCTGGGGCGGCCGGGAGTACCTGGTCGCAGAGACCACGGCCAAGGTCGGGATCGGGATGATCGACGCCTCGCAGGCGGACTTCTCGAAATGGCTGGGGGTGGAGCTCGGGGAACCTCACGGGGAACCTCACGGGGAACCTCGCCGGGAATAGGCGAGCGGCGGGAGAGGCGGCCTGCTCTAAGCCGACCTGGTTGGCACGGGCCCGCTCGACAGCGAACCGCTCGAGTTGACAGTCGATCAGCTCTGACCTACCATCCAGGAACGGCGAGAGCCGCAGAAAAGGAGAAGTCAAAATGAGGATCCAAGACCTGTTGGGGGTGGTGGCCCAGTCCGGTCTGACCCGGTCTTCCACCGACCGGCTCCGGAGCTCTCTCGGAGGCGGGGGCCTGTTGGACAGCCTCGGCGGGATGCTCGGGGGAGGGGCCGGTGGGGGCTACCAGGGCGGTGGAGCTGCGGGCGGACTGCTCGACGGCCTGGTGGGAGGCCAGGGGGGTTCCGCGACCTCCGGGAGCGGAGTGCTGGGCAGCATCCTGGGCGACGCCGGGCGCCTGGTGGGCGGCAACAAGAACCTGGCCATCGGTGGACTCGGCGCCCTGGCAGGGGCCCTCATGGGCGGCAGCAGGAGGGGCCTGGGCGGTGCCGTCCGCGGCGGCCTCGGGGGCGGTGTCATGGCCGTGCTTGGGGCCATGGCGTTCCAGGCTCTCAAGAACCGGGCCGGCCAGCAGACCAGGGTTCCCCTCGGGCTTGCCGAACCGCAGACCCCGGAGGAGCGCGCCCAGCTGGAGCGCAACGCCGAGCTCGTCCTCAAGGCCATGATCAACGCCGCCAAGGCGGACGGCCGAATCGACGAGGGGGAGATCAGCCGTTTGATCGGCAAGGTCCAGGAAGGGGGCGCGGACCAGGAAGAGCTGGAGTTCCTGAAGCGGGAGATGGCCGGTCCGATGGAGACCGCCGAGCTGGTCGCGGCCGCCAAGGGCGAGCCGGAGCTCGCGGCCGAGCTGTACGGCGCCTCACTCCTGGCCATCGAAGTCGATACCCCCGCCGAACAGCGGTATCTCCAGGACCTCGCCGCCTCGCTGGGTCTGGAGCCGGAGGTCACCAGGGCCCTGCACCGGGCGGTCGGGCTGGAGCAGGCCTGAGGGAACTCTCGGGGCTGTTCGTGCGGACATCCCAGGGCAGAGAGTGATCCGGATAGTAGCCTTTCAGGCGCGGCACTGGGACTCCGTCTGGCGGGTCCTGGAGCCCGTGTTCCGTGCGGGGGAGACCTACGCATTCTCGCCGGACATCACGCAGGAGGAAGCCCGCCGCCTCTGGATCGACGTGCCTGCCCGCACCTTCGTGGCCGCGGAGGACGCGAAAACCGGCGAGGTCGTGCTGGGCACCTACTATCTCAAGCCCAACCAGCCGTCCTTGGGAGCCCACGTCTGCAACTGCGGCTACGTGGTGGCCCAACATGCGCGCGGCCGGGGAATCGCTTCAGCCATGTGCGAGCATTCGCAGGCCGAGGCCCGAGGCATGGGGTTCCGGGCCATGCAGTACAACCTGGTAGTGGTCAGCAACGAGGGGGCCGTCCGCCTGTGGAAGAAGCACGGCTTCACCGTGGTGGGCGTCCTGCCCGGCGCCTTCCGGCACCCTCGCCTCGGGTATGTGGACGCCCTGGTGATGTTCAAACAGCTCCTGAATGGATGACCATCCTGCCGGCAAACCGGCTGGAACCGTGCCTGTCGACTCCTCCCGAGATCCATGCGCGCCCAGACCATATTGACAGCGCGAGATTCGCGGGGTAGATTCAACCGAATCCACGAGCAGAAGGAGGTCGTTTATGTCGGCTGCTGCCCAGCAAACCGCCCTGTGTCGGGAATACGGGCAGGAAAGGCCGCCTGCGGACTGATCCACCCGTCGGCGTAAGCCGGCGCACAGGCGCTCCCCGCAGCGGGATCGGCGCGGTCGTTCGCTTGCTCGCTTTCTCCCCCCGATTCTTTCCCCGTACAGGACATCCACACACCCACGACAGGCCTGGCTTGCGGCCACGCCAGGTTCGACGGACGCGCGCCCTTGCGGCGGCCGGAGCTCTAGGGAGCTCGGAGCTCTACAGAGCTCGAGGGCGCCAGTGTCACGGAAAGCAATGTACAAGAAAGAAACAGACGACGCTCGCTCCCCCGGCCGCCTGCCCGGGGATGCGGCAGTCAGGCCCGCCGGGGAAACCCCGGGCTTGAAAGATTGGGGATGGAATCCCGAACGCGAAGCGAGGGCGGCGGGACTGCTCCCAGAGGGCCTGCGCGTTGCCCGGGTCACCGAACGAGGCCAGGACCTGTACACGGTGACCGACGGCGCCGCGGTCAGGCATGCGACAGTGTCCGGGGCCTTCGGCTACCGGGCCGCACTGCCTTCGGACTACCCAGTGACCGGGGATTTCGTGGCCTGCCGCGTGGAGGGCGACCGCTGGGTGGTCGAGGCGGTGCTTCCCCGCGAGGGGACGCTCTCCCGCAAGGCGGCCGGTCGCCGGGCAGAAGAGCAGGTGCTGGCGGCGAACCTCGACGTTGCCTTCCTGGTGTTCGCCGTGGACGGCGGCCGGGGGTTCGTTCCCCGCCTGGTGGAGCGGCTCCTGACCCTGGTCAGGGAGGGCGGCGCCATGCCGCTCATCCTGCTGAACAAGGCCGACCTGGCCGAAAGCCTCGATCAGTGCGTCGCCGAGGCGCAGCAGGCGGCTCCCGGCGTGGAGGTGCTGGCTACTTCGGCGCGCACCGGGCTGAACCTGGAGCACCTGCAGAGACACCTCGCGCCAGGCCGGACCTACTGCCTCCTCGGGAAGTCGGGAGTCGGCAAGTCCTCCCTGGTCAATGCCCTCTTTGGCCGGGAAATCGCGGGAACCGCGGAAGTCCGCGGTTCGGACCGCAAGGGGCGGCACACCACTTCCAGCCGGCAGCTGCTCCGCCTGCCGGGCGGGGCCCTGCTCCTCGATACCCCCGGGCTGCGGGAGGCGGCCTTGTGGGCCGACGAGGCGAGCGTGGACGAAGCCTTCCCGGACGTGGCGGCCCTGGCGGCGCAGTGCCGCTTCCGGGACTGCGAGCACGGGGACGAACCGGGGTGCGCCGTCCGGGAGGCCCTGGAGGACGGCACCCTGGACCCTGAGCGTTACGAGAGCTACCTGGAGTACCGGCGGGAGGTGCGCCACCATCGCCTCATGGGAGACGCCGCAGCCCAGCGCCGCGAGCGGATGCGCTGGAAGAACATCTCCCGGCTGCAGAAGGAGATCAGCCGGGAGCGGGACAAACGGCGGTAGCGCTTGAGCCGGGAGGGCGCCGCCTCCCCAGCGCGGGAGGCCAACTGCACCACCCGGGGGTAGCGTGCCTCGGTGCGGACAGGTATCATGGCGGGAATGGTGCACCCCGGAGACCGCGAGCGAAGGGACAGAGGGCCGTGTTGAGCGTGGACGAGTTCGCTCTCCTGCGCGGCCGCCTGTACGAGGCGCACGGAGCCTTCGGCACCGCCGCCTCCGCCCTCGCCACCCAGGGGCTGTTCACCGCCCTCCTGGACGGGGACGTGCAGAGCGACCCCCTTCTCGCCGAGGTGATGGCGGCCCGCCTGGCCGCCGATGGGACCCAGACCCCGGACCGTGGGGCGCTGCTCGGGCGCATCGCCCGGTTGGGGCAGGATCCCTACCTCGACCGCTACCTGACCGACGCTCTCCAGGGCGCCCTCCCGGCGGTGGGCGCCGTCGAGATCTCCGAGCGGCTCGCGGACCTGGCGGACCTGGCAGTCGGCGACACGCGTCAGGCTGCCCGGGCCGGCAGCCGCCGCTCTGCACCGCCGTTTGCCCGCCAGGCTGCCGCCCTCGCGACGGCGGCGGAGCTCGGGCTGGCCCCGTTTGCGGAGGAGCTCGTGCTGCCTCTCCTCGGCCACGGGGATTCCGGTCTGCGTGCCGCCGCCGCGCACTACGCCGCCGCGGCACGGATCCCGAAAGCCGTGGGGGCTCTGCTGGCTGCCGCGCCGGTCAAAGCCGGGCCCTGCGGAGACCGCGGCCTGGAGCTCGCCGCCTCGGCCGTGGCAGTGGCCCAGGCGTGCCGGGCCGACCCAACGGACGCTGCCTGCGAAGCCGAGCGGCGTCTGGGCCGCCCCGGGCTGGCGGACGAGCTGCGGTACGCCGCCCTGGACTCCGAGCTACCCGGACCGGCGCTGGTGCAGACCATGTTCTACGGGGACCCCGCCCGCCCCGGCCGCGGCAACAGCGGCGGCACGGCCACCCTGGTACGACACCTCGGGGACGCGTTGGCTGCCGGCGGGCGGCCCGTGCTGACCGTCGTCCCCTACGACACCGCCACAGCCGCCTACCCGTACCGTGCCGTCGAACGGCTCGCCGCCGGGCATATCCTGGCGCGCCTGCCCCTGTATCTTCCGGGCGAGAATGCTCTCGGGTTCCTGCGCTCCCACGGCCGGGTGCGCCTGGCGCTGCGGCGGCTGCTGCGCCTCTCCGGCGTGCGTCCTGGGGTCCTGCACGTGCGCTTCCTGGACGACGCCTCCCTGGCCGCGGCCCGGGAGGCCGAGCGGGAGGGCGTGCCCCTGGTCACCACCCTGACCCCCGACCCGCACCGCAGCCTGTGTGACCCTTCGGGGCGCCTGCAGCCGTTGGCCCCGGCGCGCGGCCTCGAAGCCCTGAACAAGATCTGGATCGGGGACGAGCTCCTGCGCCGTTCCCGGGGCATCGTCGGCATCGGCCGGCGGGCGGTTCGCGAACAGCTTCTGCCCTACTTCCCGCAGCTGGAGAACGCCGGGGAGCGACTGGTGACGGACATAGATGAAGGCATCCGCCTCGAGGTTGCGCCCGCCGGCCTGGACGTGCCCGCCCTGCTCTCTAACCCTGCTCTCGAGCTCGGGCTGGCCGCTCCGGCGGCCGGACGGCCGGTCATGCTCAACGTCGGCCGCCTGTCCCCCCTGAAGGGTCAGCTGAACCTGCTCCGCGCCTGGCTCGATCGCCGGTGGTGGCGCACCCACGACCTCGTGCTGATCGGAGGGGATTTCCGGCACCCCGCCCCGGGGGAGGCCGAGATCTTGGGCGCGATCCGCCGTCTGGCCGGCTCACGCCCGAACAGCCGCGGGAACCTGGCCCACCTCGAAGCCCTGCCCAACCCGCAGGTGCGGGAGGTGGAATCCTTCCTGGGGTCGCGAAGCCTGGCTCCCTTTCCGGACCTGTACGTGTGCTCCAGCTACAAGGAGGAGTTTGGGCTTTCGATCCTGGAGGCCATGGCCGCCGGCATGGTGGTGTGCGCGCCGCTGCGCGGTGGGGCCCGTCGGTACCTGCGCCACGGGGTCAACGGGTTCCTGGTCGACACCACCAGCGCCGCAAGCCTGGCCCGGGACCTCGAGGCGCTGCTCGGCCCCCTGGCGGTGGAGCGGGTGCGAGCGCTGCAGGAGAACGCCCGGGAGACGGTCCGGCGGGACTACTCGATCCAGCGGGTGGCGGAGGACTTCGAGTCCCTGTACGGGCGGGTGCTGGGCGGGGGATGAGCGGAAGGACACGCAGGCTGAACGATCCCTTGGAGGGGAATGTAGGAGGAGAGCATATATGGAGGAAAGCAAGCTGCAAGGTTTGCTCAAGACGCTGCTGGGCGCGCAGCTGTTCGCCGTGCTGGGCACCAACGGGGACAAGGCGCCCCATCTGAACATCGTCTCCTTCGCCGCGGTGGATGACCTGCGGACGATCCTGTTCGCCACGCCCCGGCAGACCCAGAAGTACACGAACCTGCTGGCCCGCCCCGGCGTGGCGCTGTTCGTCGACAACCGCTCGAACCGGATGCGGGACCTCGAGGAGGTTCACGGCGTGGAGATCACCGGCACGGCGGCCGAGGTCGCCGGCGAGGCTGCCGGGCGCTACCGCGAGCTGTACCTCTCCCGCTTTCCGGAGCTGGAGGAGTTCCTGGGTTCGCCGGGGACGGCGCTGGTGGCCGTGGAGGTGCGCCGCTACGACGTGGTGCACCGATTCCAGGAGGTGGTCTTCTGGGAAATCCAGAGGTGATCCGCCCCCTGGCGGGCAACCCGCCGGGCCTGGAGCTGGGCGGAGAGTTCCTGCAGGCCTGGTTGGAGGCTGCGGGCCTGCGGGAGCGCCTGCTTCTCGCCCGCTGGCGCCTTCCGGAACGCCCTCAGCCCTTGGAGCTGTGGGACCTCTGGCTCGAACAGCAGAGGCTCCTGCTGCGCAGCCCTCTGCCGGAGCAGCAGGAAGAGTCCCTCCTCCGCGCGGTTCGAACCCTCGGCAGGGGAAGCCTGCGCGTGCGGGCACTGCCTCCTTCGGGCCGCCGCCCGGAGCTTCAGGGCGACTTTTCCGGCCTGCTCGGCGCGGCCGCCTTGCTCGAGGCCGTGCGGCTGGCCTGGGCGGCGGTGCTCAGCGCCTCCAGCCCCGAAGAGGTCCTCCCGATCGGAGGCTCCAGGGTGAGCGTGCACCGGGAGCACACCGCCCCAGGCGCTGCTGGGGAGGCTGGACCCCTGGGCGGAACGCCCTACGCCCCGGACCCCTGCCTCCTGGAGCTGGCGGCCCTGCACGACCGGTTGCTGCGCCCCGACTCCCCGCAACCCCTCCAGTCGCTGTTCGACCTGCGGCCCTGGTCCGGGCACGCCCGTGCGGCGCCTGACCAGGACCAGGAGCGGCTGCTGCTGCGCGCCGCCGAGGCGGCGGGCCGCCGGGACGTCGTCGATCTGCTGCCCCGCTGCCGGCAGGCGTGGGCCGCCTGGGTGGGCTCTGCGGACCGGTCCGCGGCCCGACAACCGGCCCTCGCGCCGGCCCGGCAAGGGGTCACCGCCCCGGGCGGCCGCGGGTGCCGGCAGATCGCCGGGGCCCCCGGTGCTCCGGGGCTGGCCTCCGGCCCAGCCCGGCTGCTGGCCCCGGGAGACGATCTCTCTCCCCTGCCCGGCGAAATCCTGGTCTGCCGCTACCTTCCGCCCGGCAACTCCTCCGCGGCCCAGGCCGCCGCTGGCCTCCTCACGGAGCAGGGAGGCGCC
>JAFGFV010000188.1 GCA_016930895.1 Spirochaetales bacterium
ATTCCCGTTGTCCGACGGCTCTTCGGAGGTGCCCGCGCACTCAGGGCACAGGCCACGCTGGAACTTGATCCCGAAGTGCAGGCGGTGGTACTGCTCCGGGGACAGCCAGCGGCCCGAATCGTCCCGGATTCTGTGGCAGCGGCTGCAGAGCACTTCCGAGCGCGCGGCGCCGGCCCCCTGGCCGGGCTTCTTGGGCCTTCGGCCGGTCAGGTCGCTGGCGAGACACAGGATCACCTTCTTCGTGCCAAAGGTCACGATCTCCGGGGCGACCTCGATCCGGATTCTGTTCCCATCCTGGCACACGGCCGAGAACTCGCGCGGCCAGGCCAAGACGGGGCGGGCAGTGTCCGCCAGCAGGCGGGCCGCCTGCACGAGGTCCTCGAAGGCCGCGAGCCGCGATTCGTAATACGGGACGCCGACCAGCTCCCGCATGCTCCAGCCGAACAGCTCCTCCGTCCTTCGGTTCCCCCAGACAAACTTGCCCCACAGGTCGAAGTAGAACACGGCAGCCGGGAAGCTCTGGAACATCTCCCGGAAGCGGTGCTCGAGGTCTCCCACGACTTCGCTTTCCAGGAGGTCCTGGTCATGCTCTAAAGCGAGGCGCTCGTGGGCCCGGGTGAGCTGGTCGACCACGTCGCCGATGGTGCGCAGGGAGCTGCCGTGACCGCCGGTAGTCTCAGCGCCGTCGGCTCCGACGCTGCGGGACGCCAAGTCGCGCTTCTTGCGCTCGATGAAACGCAGCGCGGCTTCGAAGTTCTTGTAGAACCGGAACTGGTCGAACCTTCCGGCGAGCATGGCCATGGTGTTGCGCACCGCTCGACGCATGGGATCGGAGGCCACGAGGCAGATCACCAGGTCGCCGCGGTCCAGGACGTGCGCCCACTCCTTGACCAGCAGGTCCCGGAACTCGTACGACTGCGGCGCAAAGTCGTCGGTGTCGATGAGCAGAAAGACCGTGTCGCAGCTCTCCCGCAGGGTGAGAAACGCCTGCCAGATCTCGGTGAAGTGCACCCGGGCAACCGGCGCCGGCCAGACGCCCACCATTTTCCAGAGCATGATGTCCTGGTAGACCCAGAGGATCCAGCGCCGGTCCTCCGCCTTGCGCACGGTCTCGGCGTTGGCCCTCAGGGAGGACACGCTGAGAGGCTCGCCGCCCGTACTCATCGGGCCCTCCCGGCTTGCCGGACCTGAAGGGCTGGGGTCTGTACGCCATGCCAGGGCCGGTATTGCGCCATCCTCGTCGCTCTCATGCCGTCAGTACACCCGCAGCTTCATCTGCTGGCGGTTGAACATCCGCTCCAACCGCTCCTGGAGCTTTTTCAGTTGCTCCTCCGTGTCGATGCCGAACTCGTGGAGCACGGGGGGTTCGATCTGGTCGTAACTCAACAGCCCCCGTTCCACATCGCAGATCGCGTCGGCCAGGTACACGCAGGAGACGATGTCCTTGTGAGCCACGCTCGCGGCCAGGGGATCGTGGTGGTAGCGGATCCCCTCGACCAGCTGCTCCGGAAAGTTCCACTTGCTGGCGATCATGCCCCCCAGGTCCGCGTGGTTGAGGCCGTAGGAGAAGTTCTCGAGCAACCGGGAGGGGATGTCCTTCTCGGCGCAGAAGCGCTGGATCTTCTCCTGGAGGTCCGGGTGCAGGTCCGTCACGACGATCAGCCCCAGGTCGTGGAGGACCCCTGCGACGAACACGTCGTCGAGATGGTCGTGCAGGCGCTTGAGGCTTCGGGCCAGGAGAAAGGCGTAGAAGCCGGTCCGGTAGGAGTGGTCCCAGAGCTCCTTCATCTCGCTGAACTTCTCTCCCATGATCTTCTGGGTGCCGTAGGAGTACAGCAGGTTGCGCAGGCCCCGCGTGCCGATCATCTTGATGGCCTGCAGGATGTTCGATACGCGTCGGGGGAGCATGAAGTAGGCCGAATTGACCAGCTTGAGCAGGTCGGCGGTCAGCGCCGGGTCCGTGCTGATGGTCCGGGCGACCTCGTTGATGTCGAACTCCGGGTCAGAAGTCACGGCGAGAAGCGCCACGATGTTCTCGGGAAAATGCGGCAGGGAATCGACGTCCCGGGCAATGGCCTCGGCCAGGGCGCTGATCTTGCGGAAGTGGACCTGCGACATGGGGATGGTGAGGGACGCGACGGTCTCTCCGCGGCCGGAGCTGATGGAGAAGGCTTCCTCGCTGAGGCCGATGCGGGCCAGGGACTGGACCAGGATCGGGATCCCCAACCCGGCGCCCTCGGAGGAGTCCAGGGACAGGCTCAGGGTCTCGTAGAAGGAGCTGAAGGCGCGTGCCCGGGTGACCCGGTCGAAGATCCGTGCCTGCTCCTTGGGGGTCATCTCCGCGTTGTTGCGCACCCGGATCGTCAGCACGCCGTTGGAGGCGTGGAAGCTCACGTTGATATGCAGTCCGTTCTCACGCAGGCTTTCCGCCAGCTTGGCCTCGTCTTCGGAGAGGAAGTCGTGGAAGCCGGCCATTCCCCGTTCGTAGTCTGTGGCATCCGTGATCCGGAGCTTGCGCTCGTCAAAGAAGACCCGCTTGAGATTGGCCTTCTGTGCGTTGGCGATCAGCTCCTTGGTGCAGTAGGAAAGGGGTTCCAGGATCCGGTCCTGCCCGAGCTCGGACAGGAAGGTCTCGATGATTCTGTCCAGGGCGCCGTGATGGTCCTTGGCGAAAGCCGTGAGGCGGAAAGCGATGGGTGTCGCGCTCCTGACGGCCTGCTGGAGCTTGCCGTAGTCGATCTTCGCGAGCATGTCCCGGTGTTCCCTGATCAAAGGTAGCACAGCCGGGCCGCAGTATCAGCAAATTTCTATGCGCTTTCCCTGGCGCCCGGAGGCGGGCCGGAGCTTGTTGACATGCATATCTGGTTTCTCTAGGATGCGGCCATGGCTGTATTGCTGGGGATCGACACGGGCGGTACCTACACGGACGCGGTGCTGTTCGATCCGGAAACGGGAGTGCTCGCATCCGCCAAGGCCCTGACGCGTCGCTACGACCTGACCATCGGCATCGAGCAGGCGGTCGAGCGGGTCCTGGAGGGGCAGGCCGGGCTGGAGATCGAGCTGGTGTCCCTGTCCACGACGCTGGCCACCAACGCGGTGGTCGAGGGGCAGGGGAGCCCCATCTGCCTCCTGCTGATCGGCCACCCGAACGACGCCCTGGAGCAGTGCGGGCTGGGGCGGGCCATCGGCACGGACCCGGTGGTGTTCGTCCGTGGAGGTCACGACGCCGCCGGGGAGGAAGTCGACGAGCTGGACCTGGGGGCCGCCCGGCAGGCGATCGAGGCGCACGCCGGCCGCGTTGCCGCCTTCGCCGTGTCGGGGTACTTTTCGGTGCGCAATCCCTCGCACGAGAACCAGGTCAGGGCGCTGGTTCGAGAGCTGAGCGGCCTGCCGGTGACCTGCGGACACGAGCTTACCGCCAACCTGCACGCCTCGCGCCGCGCCCTGACGGCCGCCCTGAACGCCAGGCTCGTGCCCGTGCTGGAGCGATTGATCGAGGCCGTTCAGCGCATGATGGCCTCCCGTGGGATCGAGGCGCCCCTCATGGTGGTCAAGGGCGACGGCTCGCTCGTGTCGGCAGGGTTCGCCCTGGAATACCCGATCGAGACCATCCTGTCCGGGCCCGCGGCCAGCGTGGTAGGGTCCCTGTACCTCTCCGAGGAGCGCGACGGCTGCGTGGTGGACATGGGCGGCACGACCACGGACATCGCCCTGGTGGAGGGGGGCAGGCCGATCCTCAACCGGGAGGGGGCCACCGTGGGCGGCTGGCACACCATGGTGGAGGCGGTCCAGATCTACACCTTCGGGCTGGGCGGCGACAGCGAGACACGCGTGAGCGCGGCGGAGGGGCTCTCGGTGGGGCCGCGCCGCCATGTCCCCCTGAGCCTGCTCGGCGCCGAGCATCCGGCGGTGATCGAGGAGCTGAGGCGGCAGGCGCGGCGACGCAAGCCCGCAGTCAGCGACGCGCAGTTCCTGGTGGTCCAGCGTGGACCCGCGGAGCACGGCGGGGGGCTCAGCACCATGCAGCAGGCCATCCTCGCGCGCATTGGCGCCGGGCCCGTGGCCAGGGAGCGCATCTACGACAAGAACGAGTCCGCCTTTCTGGTGGACCTGGAACTGGGACGCCTGGTGGATCAGGGCTACGTGGCGGTGGCCGGGTTCACCCCGACGGATGCCGCCCACGTGCTGGGGCATCAGAGCTCCTGGTCCCGGGAGGCGGCCGCGGCGGGGGCCGAGCTGGCCGCGCGGCTGTACCGCGCCGAGCTGCACAGCGGACCGGTCCCCGTCGAGGAGTTCTGCCGGCGCGTCGAAGCGCAGGTCATCCTGCAGTCGGCCCGATCGGTGGTCGCCGCCACCCTGGCGGAGGCGCACGGGATCGAGCTGGAGGAGTACGAGGTGCTGCGGCGGATCTTCGTGGACCGGGCCCTGCGTCCGGAGGAGGAACCGGGCGGCCTTTTCGACGTGCGGCTCGCGCTGCGCAGGCCTCTGGTGGCCATCGGCGCCCCGGTGGGCACCTACTATCCCGGGGTCGCCGACAGCATCCACACACGCCTGTGCATTCCCCCCTACGCGGACGTGGCCAACGCGATCGGGGCAGTCGTGGGGAGCGTCACCCAGCGCGTCCACGTGCTCGTGTCTCCCCAGGAGGCCGGGGAGGTGTTCCGGGTGCACCTCGAGGAGGGCGTCCAGGATTTCGAGGGGCTGGAGCAGGCATGCAGCTTCGCGGTGGAGCATGCCCGGCGAGTGGCCTACGAGCGGGCAGAGCGTGCCGGGGCTCTGGACATCCACGTCCAGGCCGACCGGAACGATCGCACCGCGATCGCCGGGGGGGACGAGTTCTTCCTGGAGAGTCGAATCGAAGCGGTAGCCGTCGGGCGGCCGCGTCTGGCTCACGGAAACCCGGACGAGCAAGCCGGGCGCTGAGGGGCGGCCTTCAGTCTTCGACGATCAGGTTCCGCAGCTCGTTGGTGTCGTCGGGTTTGCGCGGGAAGCGCTCCTGCACGAGCTCCCCGCAGCGGCGCACCGCCTGGCACAGGCCGTCGCCCTGGCTCCGGCGCCGGATTCCCGCCGTCACGATCTTCACCACTTCCTGCCAGGTCTGCGGGTCCACCTTGGCGTTGATGCCCTCGTCGGCCAGCACCACGGCCCGGCGCTCGAACACGGAGACGTAGATCAGGATCCCGGTCTTGTCCCGGGTGTCGTTCAGCCGCTGGCGGTAGAAGGAAGTCAGGGCGGCTTCCTGGACCTCCTCGTCGATTTCCCGGGAGGTGATCAACAGGCGCTTGAGCCCGGGCACCCGCTTGATCAGCTCGTGAAGGAGGAGAAAGGACACGCTGAAGACTGCGGGAAACAGCCAGAGGTCCAGCAGGCCGAATCCCTCCCACGCGCGCCGGACGCCGATCCCGGCCGTGGCGCCCCCGGCGATCAGCAGGCCCAGGATGAGCGCCCCGAGCATGGGGGCCATGGGGTAGTGGTAGCTCGCGGACACGACCATGGGCACGATTTCTCCGGACGTGGCGCTCTCCACCTCCCGGACGCAGGCCTCCACACGGCTTCGCTCCGCTGCGCTGAGGAACTTTTTCGTCAGGCTTTTCATGTCCGTACCTCGGATTTCCGCGTCCTAGTCTCGACCCGCCGCTACCAGCCGCCGGAAGCCCCGCCGCCTCCGAACCCGCCTCCGCCCCCGGAGAAGCCTCCCCCCGAGAACCCGGAGCCGCCGAACCCCCCGTAGTGCCTGCCCCCGGGTCGGCCCCCGACAAACGGAAACAGCATCGGCAGGAGCAGCCCGGCAACGAAGCCACCCGGCAGCATCAACAGCAGCAGAAGCCAGCTGAAGGGCAGGGCGATCAGGGCCACCAGCGGCAGGAGGATCGCCCCCGCCACGGCACTCACGATGCGCTTGCGGGAGCCGATCGCCGAGAGGATGATCGCCAGGATGAAGAAGGGCACCACCCCGACCCCCCGGCTGCCCCCTTGCTCCTCGGCCCGCGCGGGGCCTTGACCCTCGTACTCCCCCCGGACCGCGGCCACGATCGCGTCGGTGCCGCGCAGGAACCCTTCGTCGAAATCCCCCGCCCTGAAGCGCGGGACGATCTCGTAGTCGATGATCCTGCCGGCCTGCAGGTCCGTCAGGCGCCCCTCCAGCCCGTACCCCACCTCGATGCGGACCTTCCGCTCCTCCTGAGAGACCAGGAGCAGCACTCCGTTGTCGTACTCCTCCTGCCCGATTGCCCACGTCTCCGCTACGCGCAGGGCAAAGCCCTCCAGGTCCTCCCCGTCGAGGGATGGGATGGTCAGGACCACGAGCTGGGTGGAGTCGCTCTCTTCCAGGGAGCGCATTCGCTCTTCGAGTTGCGCCTTGGCGCTTGCGGAGATCATGCCGGCGTAGTCGTTGACCCGTCCCTGAAGGCGGGGGACCTCGATCGCCCCGAGGACGGCCACGGGGAGGAACAAGACCAGCGCCGCCGCCGCCAATGCACGCAGCCTCCACGACGTCCGGGCCGCCCTCCGGGCGGTGCTCTCGCTGAGGACCACTGCCATGCGCCCCTCCCGGGCCCCGGCGCTCAGAACTGAACCTGCGGGGCTTGCTGCGCGGAGGCCTCGGCCTCGAAGTAGGCCTTCCGCTCCAGCTTGAGCAGGAGCCGGTTGGTCAGGGAGTAGGGGAAGCGCCGGATCGAGAAATTGAAGGTCTCGACCGCCTCGTTGTAGCGCTGACGGGCGGTGTTGATGCGGTTCTCCGTCCCTTCCAGCTGGACCTGCAGGTCCCGGAAGGCCTGGGTGGCCTGCAGGGTCGGGTAGTTCTCTACCACCAGGAGCAGACTCTTGAGGCTGGAGCCGAGGTCACCCTGGGCTTCCGCGAAGCGGGACATGGCCTCCTGGTCGTTCAGCATCTCAGGGGTCACTTGGACGGAAGTGGCCCGCGCTCTGGCGGAGACCACGGCGTCGAGGGTCTCCCGCTCGAAGGCGGCCGCGCCCTTGACCGTCTCGACCAGGTTCGGCACCAGGTCCGCCCGGCGCTGGAGCGTGGAATTGAGATCCCCCCATTCCTTGAAGACCGCTTCCTCGTAGCCCTGGATCACGTTGTAGCCGCAGCCGGACAGCGCGAGGGCCACCGCCGCCGCCAGCACGATCATCAGGCTGCGCTTACCCACTCTGCTCATATTCACCTCTTTTCACGATCCCCGGTTTCGATCAATGTAAGGGTTGCGGTTCGAGGATTCAAGGGCCGGGCAAAAAAAGAGAACACGGCGGCAGAGGGTAGAGCGTGGAGGACAGGCTCGAATACATCCGCAGGAAGCTCAGGGGCAGCAAGGTATACTACAGCCGTTACAGCCCGAAAGCGGAGGCGTTTTTCGAGGTCGACGATGCGGGGGACGACATCCTCTGGATGATCCACGAGATCGAGCGGCTGCGCCTGATCACCGCCGGGAGCGAACTGCAACGGGGGCAGCGGGATTGACCGGCGTCGGGTCGGGCCGTTAGAATCCGGGCGCGGGAGATCGCCGAGAATTCAGGCGCATCAAGGAGCGTTGAATGGCCAAAGCAAAGACCACCGGGGCCAAGGCTCTCGTCAAGGCACTGCTCGCCCAGGGGGTCGAGGTGATCTTCGGATACCCGGGAGGGGCCACTCTGCCGATCTACGACGAGCTGGCCAGGTCCGGGATCCGGCACGTGTTGACGCGTCACGAACAGGGGGCGGCCCACATGGCGGACGGGTACGCCCGGGCCACCGGGAAGCCGGGGGTATGCATGGCGACCAGCGGTCCCGGAGCCACGAACCTGGTCACCGGTCTGGCCAACGCCTACATGGACTCCTCTCCTCTGGTGGCCATTACCGGCCAGGTGTCGCGCTCCATGATCGGCAACGACGCGTTCCAGGAGGTCGACATTACCGGGATTACGATCCCGATCACGAAGCACAACTACCTGGTCCAGGAGGCCGCCGAGGTCCCCCACACGGTCCAGGAGGCCTTCTTCCTGGCCTCCACCGGCCGGCGCGGCCCGGTGCTTATCGACATCCCGCGCGACGTCCAGCTGGAGGAGTATAGCCACCATCAGGCCAAGTATCCCCCCCTGGAGGGCTACCGCCCCACGGTCGAGGGACACCCGGGCCAGCTCAAGCGGGCGGTTGCGCTGCTCAAGGGGGCCGAGCGCCCGCTAGTCATCGCCGGCGGCGGTGTGAGCCTGAGCGATGCCTGTGGCGAGCTGCTACAGCTGGTGGAGAGGGCGCACGTTCCGGTGGTATACACCCTGATGGGCAAGGCATCCTTCCCGAACTCGCACCCCTTGTGTCTCGGGCTGATGGGCTACCACGGCCGGGTAGGGGCCAACACGGCCGCCACCGAGGCGGACGTGATTCTGGCGGTCGGTACGCGCTTCGGGGACCGGACCACAGGGCCGCTGGCGAGCTTCGGCAAGCAGGCCAAGTTCATCCACGTGGACATCGATCCCGCGGAGATCAGCAAGAACGTGCCGAGCTTCCTGCCGATCGTCGGCGACGCCCGGCAGGTGCTGAAGCAGCTGGTCGAAATGGTGCCGGAAGCCCGCCACGAGACGTGGGTCGAGCACCTGCAGAAGGTGGCGCAGGAACACCCCTTGCGCCCCGGACGGGCAGGGGTGACCATCCCGAACATACTCCGGATCTTGAAGGAGATGGTGCCGGACCCGGTGCTCGTGACCGACGTGGGCAGGCACCAGATCTTCGCGGCCCACTACTTTCCGGTGGACCACCCGCGTTCCTGGATCTCTTCCGGGGGGCTGGGCACCATGGGATTCGGCACGCCGGCGGCCATCGGGGCCCGGGTGGGCAGGCCCGATCGGCGCGTGGTCAACATTGCCGGGGACGGCTCGTTCCTGATGACCTGCCAACAGGTGGCCGCGGCTGCGGTCGAGGACATCCCGGTGCTCATCCTGGTCATGAACGACGGCTACCTCGGGATGATCCGCCAGCTGCAGGACGCCTTCTACGGCAAGCGGTATGCGGCTTCGGCGTTCGAGCGCAACGTGGACTTTGCCGGATTGGGCGAGGCGATGGGTGCGCACGGGGAGCGGATCACGAAGGAGAGCGAAATCGCCCCGGCTCTGGAGCGCAGCCTGGCGGCGGGGCGGCCGGCGGTCGTGGACTGCATGCTCGAGGAAGCGGGCAATGCGTACCCGATGGTCACCGGCGGCTCGCTCATGGAGTACGTGGAATAGGAGGCCCCGAGCATGCGACATACCATCTCCGTGCTCTGCGACGACACCCCCGGGGTCATGACCCGGATTTCCGGGCTTTTCTCCCGCCGGGGATTCAACATCGAGAGCCTGAGCGTCGGCCATACCGAGACCCCCGGGAAGAGCCGCTTCACCATCGTGACCACCGGCGACGACCAGGTCCTGGAGCAGGTCCGCAAGCAGCTGCAGAAGCTCATCCACGTGATCAAGGCGTGGGACATCAAGCCGCAGGATGCCGTGGAGCGGGAGCACGCCCTCATCAAGATCGAGGTCGAGGACAGGCGCCGGGCCGAGCTGCTGCAGATCGTGACGGCGGTGCAGGCGCGCATCGTCGATTCTTCGGGAGCCATCTGGATTCTGGAAGTCACAGGGGATACCGGCTCCGTCGACAACGCCTTCAACTTGTTCAAGGACTACCGGGTCGTGGAATCCATCCGTACCGGCAAGATCGCTCTGGAGCGTGGTCCGAGTCGCCTTCTGACCAAAAAGCGATGAGGGGCTCCTGGTTTCGCATTCGCCGTCGCAAGGAGGCCTTTGCGTTCCTGGTGGTGCGTTTCCTGCGCGCGTGCGTGCGCTTCGAGGACATCTACCGCGAGTTCCGGAACATCGAGCAGAGCGGGCACGGCTTCGCCGGGGCCGACCTGTTTGCCCGGGTGCGGGACCTCGAGGAGGAGGTGATCTTCGACGTCAAGGAAAAGGCCCACGCCCTGTTTCGACGCGAGTGGGACGGGAAGGCCGGCGGCTGGCCCTCGGAGCCGGCGATCTCGGATCTCGAGCGCGCTGTCCTCTCCAGGGGTGCTGCCGGGGGGCCGCGGGAGGAAACCAGGGACATGTTCGCGGCCGTGCGCAGATCTCTGGTCAACCGCTCGCTTGACGCCTACATCGGAACCGGGTTTCACATGTTCATGATCCTGACGGAGAGCCTCTACCAGCTGGAACGCTACGCGCCCCAGTACAGCCGCGAGAAGGAGCAGGTCGAACGGCTCAGCGAGCTCACCCGGCGCATGGGTTATGGCCTGGACGACGAGGAGGAGCACGAGCTGGACCACATCCGCCAGGTTGCCCGGCTGTCGCAGGGGATCGCGGCGGACACCGGAGAGCTCGCGTCCATCGCCCTGGAGCGCTGCCGGAGCCTGTTTCGGGAGACCGCCGAGCTGATCCGCCATTCCATCGAAGAGGCAGGGGACAACGAGGTGCTCGTGCTCAACCTGCTGCGGGACAACAGCCTCCTGGACCAGGTGTACGGGCCCGGCGCCGGGGAGGAGATCCTGTCGCACATGTTCCGCGGTGTCGAGCAACCGGCGGCCTCCGGAAAGGACAAGGCGCTGGCATACGCCC
>JAFGFV010000189.1 GCA_016930895.1 Spirochaetales bacterium
ACCGGCTGCATCCAGTTGGTCAGCTTGTCCTGCTTGTCGCCGGGCAGGTAGCCGATGTCCTTGCCCATGGGGATGATCGGCCGCGCCAGCAGCACGCGCGAGAACTTCTCTTCCCCCAGCACCTTCTTCAGGCCGGCGGCCAGGGCCAGCAGGGTCTTGCCCGTGCCGGCCTTGCCCACCAGGGACACCAGAGACACCGAGTCCTCCATGAGCAGCGCCAGGGCCATCTCCTGGTTGCGGTTCAGCGGGCGGATGCCGCACACCGATGGGCCGGGGGGCACGTAGCGCAGGGTGGAGTCCTCGGCCTGGTAGCGGCTCAAGGCTCCCTCGCCGCTCTTGCCGTCGCGCAGGAACACGAACTCGTTGGGCACCAGGCGGTTGTTCCAGGGGATGCTGCCGTCGGCCTGCAGCTGGAAGACCGTCTCCTGACTGGCATCGGCCTCGATGTGTCCCTTGTAGAGAGTCTGGATGTTGACCTTCTGCTTCTCGTAGTCCACGGCCTTGATGCCCATGGCCATGGCCTTGAGGCGGGCGCTGATGTCCTTGGAGACGAAGATCACCCGGCGGCCCTGCTGCTGGAGGCTGTAGGCGGTGAGCAGGATGCGGTTGTCGGTCTTGTAGGCCTCCAGGTCGGCGGGCAGCTGCTCGAGGCTGCGGGTGTGGCTCAGCTCCACGCGCAGGGTCGAACCGTTGTCCAGCTTCACCCCCTCCTGCAGGCTGCCGTGGCGGCTCAGGCCGTCCAGCAGGCGGATCGCCTCCCGGGCGTTGCGCCCGCGTTCGTCGCGGTTCTTTTTCAGATTGTCCAGCTCCTCCAGGACCCACAGGGGCAGCACGATCTCGTTGTCCCGGAACGAGAGAATGGCGTCGGGTCGGTGGATGAAGACGTTGGTGTCGATCACGAAGGTCTTGACCGAATTGCTCATCGGCGGCTGCCCTCCTTGGTCTACAATAGCGCTTTCCTCTATAATGCGCAAAGTCGAACGAGCGGGTCGAAAGGAGGGGAGCATGGGAAGCTTGCGCCTGGCGGTTCTGCAGTTCGCCCCGAGTTTCGGGGAGCCGGAGGCCAACCTGAGCAAGATGGAGGGCATCCTGGCCGGGCTCGAGGCGGACCTGGTGGTCGCCCCGGAGCTGGCCCTGAGCGGCTACCTGTTCGGGAGCCGGGAAGAAGTCCGGCGCCTGTCCGAGCCGGTTCCCGGTCCGGCCACCGAGAGGCTGGCCGCGGCCCTGCGGCCCTCCGGGGCCCACCTGGTGGTCGGCCTGGCCGAGCGCTGCGGGGAGGCGGTCTTCAACGCGGCGGTGCTGGTGGGTCCCCGGGGCGTGGAGGGGGTGTACCGCAAGGTGCACCTGTTCAACGAGGAGAAGCTGTACTTCGCCCCCGGCGACGGCGGCTTCCCGCTGTTCCGCGTGCGCGAGGTGCCCGTCGGGCTGCTGGTCTGCTTCGACCACATGTTCCCGGAGGCAGCGCGCACCCTCGCCCTGGCCGGGGCGCAGGTGATCTGCCACCCCTCGAACCTGGTGCTGCCCGAGTACGGGCAGCTCACCACCCGGGTGCGGGCCATCGAGAACCGGGTCTTCTGGGCGCTGGCCAACCGCTACGGGACCGAGGAGCGCGCCGGGTCGAGCCTGCGCTTCACCGGCGCCAGCCAGATCACCGGCCACGACGGCAAGGTGCTGACCCGTGCCCCTGAAGCCGAGGATGCCCTGCTGGTGGTGGAGATCGACCCGGGCCGGGCATCGGACAAGCGGGTGGCGCAGCACAACGACCTGCTGGCCGATCGCCGGCCCGAGTTCTACCGCCTCTAGCGCGCCCCCGGGCGGCCGCCGGCCTCCAGGCCCCGCTGCAGCTCCAGCCGGTCGCGCCCGCGGCGGTAGGCGGAATCCAGCTCCACCATCCCCGGCGGGAAGCCGTACTCCTGCATGCGCCGGATGAAGGGCTCCGCGGGAAAGGCCTCGGGGTTCTGCACTCCCACCCCCTGCCACTCCCCCCCGGCCAGCAACTCCATCATGACCAGGGGGTTGAAGGCGGTTTGCGCGACGACGGCCTGGCTGCCCCAGCGGGCCATGCACTCCTGGTTGTCGGCCACCTGGTACAGGTACACGCTGCGGGACAAACCGTCCTTCAGGCCGCTGACCCACACTCCGGCGCAGGTCTTGCCCCGCATGCGCTCCCCGATCTCCGCCGGATTGGGTGCCGCAGCGGCCACCACGTCGCGGGGCGACACCTCCAGAGCGCCCACGCGGATCTTCTCGGTGCGGTCCAAACCCAGGCTCTGCAGGGTCTTCAACGTGGCGATGAACTGCTCTCCGAGGGCGTACTTGAAGGTCACCCGCCGCAGCCCGCGCTCGGCGAGATAGCGGGGCATCTGCAGCACCTCCTCGTGCTCCACGTTCACCACGCTGAGAGCCCCGATGCCCTCGGGGAACTCGAAGATCTCCGGGTCGGAGAACGGTTCGGTGGTGAACCAGCCCCGCTCGCGCTCCCAGATCACCGGCGGGTTCAGGCACTCCTCGATGGTCGTCCAGATGGAGAAGCCGAAGGCCACCTCG
>JAFGFV010000190.1 GCA_016930895.1 Spirochaetales bacterium
CGCACGCCCGAAGGCGTGCTGAGGGTCGAGGAGGAGCGGCTTCTCCGCTGCCCGGTGGTGGTCCTGTGCGTGGCGATCTCGGCCATGCCGGAGGTGCTGAAGCGCATAGCCCCGCGCCTGGCGGCCGGCAGCCTGGTCATGGACACCTGTTCCGTCAAGGAAATGCCGGCGGCCTGGATGCGTTCGATCCTGCCGCCGTCGGTGCAGATCCTGGCCACCCATCCGATGTTCGGGCCCGACTCGGCGGTGGCGGGGCTGTCGGGCCTTCCCATGGTCCTGTGCCCGATCCGGATCACTGCCCGGGAGCTGGAGCGCTGGCACGCCGCCTTCGCCGCCCTGGGGCTGGCCGTGCGCCGCATGTCTGCGGAGGAGCACGACCGGGAGGCGGCGGTGACCCAGGGGCTGACCCACTTCGTGGGCCGTTTCCTCGCCGAGATGGACCTGAGGGAGTCGCCGATCGGCTCGGTCGGGTACCGCAAGCTGCTGGAGATCATCGAGCAGACCTGCCACGACTCGTGGCAGCTGTTCCTGGATCTGCAGCGCTACAATCCCCACACCCGGGAGATGCGCCGGAGGCTCGAGGAGGCTTTGGGAGCGGTGCGCGCACGATTGGATGCGGCGCACCTCGACCCGGGCCCTCCGGGTCCGCCCGGCCCCGGTTCGCCTTGACAGGAGGCGCAGCCCTTGGCTACCATTCCCCTGTCTCTGCTGCGCGGGGGCACACGACACTGCGGGGGGAACGACGATGAGAGAGGTGCGCATTCCACCGATCGACGAGAATGAGATCGACACCATCCTGGCAGAGGATATCGACTTCTCGGGGGTCCTGACCTTCAAGCGGCCCCTGATGATCAAGGGCGCCTTCCAGGGGGAGATCAAGGCTTCTTCGGACCTGTACGTGGGCGACAAGGCGGTGGTCAAGGCCAAGATCGAAGCCAACACCGTGTCCAACCGGGGGCAGATCGAAGGGGACGTCGTGGCCCACAGCAGGGTCGAGTTCTTTGCCACCGCCTCGATGAAGGGTGACCTGAGCACCCCGGAGCTGGTCATGGAGAGCGGCTGCCTCTACAACGGCAAGTGCAACATGAGCCGGGACAGGCACGCGAGGAAGGAGAGCAAGCATGAGAGCTAGGGCGCTTGGTCCACTGTTGCTGCTCGTTGCCTGCGTCCTGCTGGCCCCGGCTGTGGCGTTCTCCCAGGACAAGGACGACGCACTGGACCTGTACCGCCGCGGCGACTACGAGGGAGCCATCGAGGTGTGCCGGCGGGAGCTGGCCGAGATGCCCAACCGCATGGACGCCCACGCGGTGCTCGGGTGGAGCCTGGTCAAGCTGCGGCGATACGAAGAGGCCCTGGCCGCTAGCGAAGAGGCCTTCAAGGTTTCCCGCTACGACCCGCGCATCATCGAGAACGCCGGAGAGGCGCTCTTCTACCTGGGGCGCCGCAACGAGGCGCTGCGCTATTTCGAGGAGTACGCGGCCATCGCCCCGACCGGGGGGCGCATCGACGTGGTCTACTATTATATGGGCGAGATCTATTTGCAGCAGGGGCGCTACAACAACGCGGACATCGCCTTCTCGACTGCCCTGTACCATTCTCCCAACATCGCCGACTGGTGGGCGCGCCTGGGTTACGCCCGGGAGCGGGCCGGGGAGCTGCGCTTCTCCCTCGAAGCCTACAACAAGGCCCTGGCCCTGAACCCCAACCTCGAGGACGCCGCCCGCGGCCGTTCCCGGGTGGAGCAGCAGCTCTAGGGGGTGGATGAAGGCTTCCGTCTACACCTTCGGGTGCAAGCTCAACCAGTACGAAAGCGAGGCCCTGGCCTCCGCCTTGCGGAGCCAGGGCTTTTCTCTCGTGCCGGTAAGCGACGCCGCCGACCTGTACGTGCTGAACACCTGCACGGTGACCTCCCGAAGCGAGCAAAAGGCCCGGCGCCTGATCCGCAAGCTCAGCCGCGAGCGGACCGGGTCCCTGGTCCTGGTCACGGGCTGCTACGCCCAGCTGAACCGTCGGGATATCGAGGTCCTCGGGGCGAACGTGCGGGTGATCAGCCAGGAGGACAAGAGCCGTCTGCTGGAGCTGCCTCGTACCCTGGGCGCGGGTTCCGGGCTGCCGGAGTGGGATCGCGCGCTGCCGTCCCTGACGGGGGCAGCGGGCCAAGCCGACCTCTTCGCGTACCAGGTCGAGCACTTCTCGTTCCATTCCCGGGGTTTCCTCAAAATCCAGGACGGCTGCGACGGGCGCTGCGCCTACTGCCGCGTCCCTCTGGCTCGGGGCGGGTCGGTGAGCCTGGAGGCGGACCAGGTGGTGGCGCGGCTGCGGGCGCTCGAGCAGGCGGGCTACCGGGAGGTCGTGCTGACGGGAGTCGACATCTCGGACTATCGGGGCGGCCTGGGGCCGCTGCTGCGGCGCCTGCTGGCGGAGACCGAAGGGGTGCGCCTGCGCCTTTCCTCCCTGGAGCCTGAGCGCATCAGCGCCGAGCTGGCGGACGCGGCCTCTCACCCCCGCGTGCGGCCCCATTTCCACGTTCCCGTGCAGTCCGGCTCGCCGCGGATTCTCAGCGCCATGCGCCGGCGCTACGGCATCGAGGCGGTCGAGCGGGCGGTCGCGCTGTTGCGGCAGGCCAAGAACGACCCTTTCCTGGCGGCGGACATGATCGTCGGGTTTCCGGGAGAGAGCGACGAGGATTTCCAGGGCAGCCGGGAGCTGGTCGAGCGGCTGGAGCTGTCGGCCTTGCACGTCTTCCCGTTCTCCCCGCGTCCGGGGACCGCTGCCATGGACATGCGGCCGCGGGTCCCTGAGCGCGTGCGGGATCTGCGGGCCCATGAGCTCCTGTGCCTGTCGGATGCCATGCGGAGGCGCTACGCGGAGCGCTGGGCGGGCAGGCGGGTCGAGGCGGTCCTCGAGGAGCCGCATGCGGGGGGCTGGGCCGCCGGCGGGGCAGCCTGGAGGGGCCTGACCGAGAACTACCTCCAGGCGCGGATCTACGGGGTCCCCGAGGGGCGGGGCAGGGCGGGGGAGCTGGTCGAGGTCGAGCTGGGGTCCGCCGTGGACCCGGAGGGCCCGGGCGCCCCCGGCGCCCCGGGCGCGGAGAGCTCTCTGGTCGTGGCCGCCCGATACGTGGGTGCACCGAATGGATAGGCGGAGCTTCCCGGAAGTCTTTTGCTCCTCAAGCCGATGCTCCCGGGAGGCCGATCATTGGGAAGAGAAGCCGATGAACGCAAAGCCGCGGTTCGTGTTGACCAGGGCCGCCGCCTTGGCCCTGCTGCTTCCGCTGTGCGGGTGGCTGGCCGGGTGCGAGGCGATCTTCACCACCAGCCTGCTGTCCTTCCTGCAGCGGGACCCAGCGAAGCTGTCCCGGGAGCAGCAGCTGGAGTGGGCCGAACAGGCCCTGGCGAGCGGTGACGCGGTTGCCATGGCGCAGGCGTACGAGCTGGTCGAGGACGACGAGGCCAACGAGCTGCTGGCGGCCCGCCTCGCCCTGGAGCTCTCGGGCGTGCCTGACGTCGTGAACGAGATGATCCGGGACCTCGAGACCATTCTGGCCTACACGCTCCAGACGGAGCTGGAAGCCTACTTCGACGCGCGGGCGCCGTCGGTGAGCGCCGCGTGGGCTGCCGCCGCGGGGAGCCACTTCGAGGATGTCATCGCTGCCGATCCCATCCAGCTCTCCGGGCTGGACATGGTGCTCGGTGCCCTGTGTCTGGCCTTCGACGAGGCCGATCCCGGGGACTTCAGCAATCCGATGCCCCGCACCGATGCCTTCATCACCTCCTCCCTGGCCGAGCTGTCTCCGGACGACCCCGCCGTGGAGATCCTGAACACGCTGCAATGGATGATATGAACGGCCCGATCCGCGCCGGGGGCGGCGGGCGACCCTCCGGGGGCAACTCAACGCTGCTGCGGCGGCTGTGGGGGCTGGTACTGCTGATCGGTCTCCTCGGGGTATCAGCTCTGGGCGCCCAGCCCTCGGGCGCGGTCGAGATCACCTCGGCCCGGAGCGTTGCCCTCGGGGGCCTGCACGCGGCCCTGGCGGACGACGTCGACACCCTGTTCGCCAACCCGGCGGGATTCCGCTGCGCAGGACCCGAGATGCTCCTGGCGGAGATCACGGCGGGTGTTTCCGGACCGATCTTCGACATTGCGAGCGTCATGATCGCGGGGGCGGGGAGCGATCCCGCGGACCTGCTGGCTACCAGCGCCGTCCAGGATCTCCTGGAGAACTTGTACGCAGCCGCCACGCTGCTGGGCCCGCTGTCCTTTGCATACGTGGGCAACGGGTTGGGTTTCGGCTTCTTTACCCGCACCCGCCTGGACTTCACCACCGTGGGCACCGTGCCGACCATTTACACGACCCTGAGGGAAGACTTCGATTTCTCCGGGGGCTACGCGCTCCGGATTCCGCTGCCTGAGAGCTGGAACAGCAGCCTCGACGTCGGGATCCTGATCCGGGCCAATCTGAGCGGCACGAGCAGCTCCAGCCAGGACAGCTTGAGCTTCTTCGAGAACCTCTCGGACCCGTCGGCCCTCCTGTTCGACGGGAGCTTTTGCATCGGCATGGGCGTAGGGGCCGACGTGGGTGTGCGGTATTCCTACAAGGACGCCGTGGCGGTAGGCATCGTGGCACGGGACCTGTACGCCCCTCGCGTGTACCTCGACTACACCTCGATCGACGCCTTTTTCGGGGGGACCGAGGTGGGCGCGCGCTCCACCGGGCTGGAGCCGGTGGACCTTTCCGCGGGGATCATGTGGGCCCCGTCTCTGGGCAAGCTGGATCGATACCTCAGCGGCCTGAAGCTGATGCTGGACTACTCGGACATCCTCGACTTCGTGGCCCATCCGGCCACGTCCACCAACCCGGTGCTGCACCTCGGCTTCGGAGCGGAGCTGGTCCTGCTGGAGGTTCTGTCGGTCCGGGGCGGTTTCGCCCAGGGGCTGTTCAGCGCCGGCGTTGGGCTTCAGCTGAGCCGGTTCACCCTGGACCTGTCCGTGTTCGGCGCCGAGCTGTCCTCGGAACCGGGGCTGCGCCCGGTGTTCAACATGGTCCTGGGACTGCGGTTCACTCTCTAGCCCTGGCGCGATCGGTCCCGCACCGGCCGCCCCCGGTGCACGGCGCTGGCGCCGGAAAAGCGCTCTTGTTGACACTGACTTTTGGCCGGTGCTATAGTGCCCGTGCGACTCCGGGCCGCTAGCTCAGTTGGCAGAGCAACAGCCTTTTAAGCTGTGGGTCGCCGGTTCGATCCCGGCGCGGCTCATGAGGCCGGATCGTGCCGGCGAGAGTGCGGTGGGCCCTCGCCTGGACGGTCGATCGATCGCGGTGAGACTGAAGGCCCTTTCCAGAGCGACCCGCTCGGGTTGACAGGGAGAGCGAAAACACGTACATTGCCCACGCGCTCCTCGGCGGGCGTATGGTATGTCTCCTTCGTCTAGGGGTTAGGACACCGGGTTTTCATCCCGGCAACACGGGTTCGAATCCCGTAGGAGATGTTGGCTGGGAACGGCGTGGCCTTTCCAGCCGTTTTTTTTTGGGCGAGCTGATTTTCGGGGAGCTGATTTTCGGGGTAGGATAGTTCATTCCAAGGAGGAACAGTCGTGAACAAGATGGCCAAGGTGCTGTGCGTCGCCCTGATCCTGCTCACGGTGGCTGCGCTGGGCTCTTTCGCCGCCGGGGGATCGCTGCGGCTGGGCTTGGAGTTCGGCAATCCCACCGCAGTCCTGATCGTGCGCCCCGGTAACTGGGACTTCAAGGTCGGCTGGAATTTCGCGACGAACGGGCATCTGTTCCTGAGCACCGACTACCGCATCATCAACGCCTACCAGCTGGTCGATTTCCTGCACGTGTTCCTGGGAGTCGGGGCCTACGGCCAGCTGTATTTCGAGCCTACCGCGTTCCAGATGGGCGGCAGGCTCCCCATCGGGCTGCAGGCATTCCTTCTCGATTCCGTGCTCGAGATCTTCGTGGAGGCCGTTCCGACGCTCCAGGCCATCCCTGCGTTCGGATGGGGAGGCCTGCAGGGCTACGTGGGCTTCACCCTCCGGGTGCGGTAGAGGCCGGCTGGTCGAGTCCCGCCTGCGGAGGGGCAGCCTTCAGGCCGGCGGGGGAGCGCTGGCCGGCGCGCCGGTCAGCCCCCGCAGGATTCCCAGGTTTTCCACGTCTTCGCTCATGGTCCGGCCCTTGGGGGTCTCGAGGATCCCCGGTGTGTGCGCGAGAGTGCGATCGTTGACCAACAGGGCGAACCCGGAAGCACCGATCTGCCCACGGCCGATGTGGGCGTGGTGGTCCAGCCGCGATCCGAGGGCGTCGCGAGAATCGTTCAGGTGGACCGCGCCCAGGCGTGAGCGCCCGATCAGGGTATCGAATCGCTGCCAGGTGTCCGAGTAGCCAACCGCATCGCGGAGCTCATACCCGGCGGCGAACACGTGGCAGGTGTCCAGGCATACGCCTGCGGGCACCCCTGCTTCCGACACCTCTCCCAGGAGGTCCCGCAGCTCGGCGAAGCTCCCGCCCAGGGTCGTCCCCGTCCCGGTCGTGGTCTCCAGGAGCAGGCGCACTGCCGGCGCGCCTGCCATCTCGTAGGCCCGCAGGGCTCCATCACGCACGCGGCGGCATCCCTGCGCGAGCCCCGCGCCGCCGTGGGCTCCGGGATGCAGCACGAGCATGCGGATGCCGAGAGCCGAGCAGCGCTGGAGCTCTTCCGCCAGGGCGGAGGCGGAACGCTCGCGCAGGCCGGCATCCGGGGACGCAAGGTTGATCAGGTACGAGGCGTGGGCCAGCACCGCCGCGAAGCCGGCGGCCAGGTCCCGGAACCGGGCGGTTTCCGCGGCATCCAGGGGGCGCGAATGCCAACGCAGCTGGTTACGGGTGAAGATCTGCACCGTCTCGCAGCCGACCTCCGCCCCGCGCTGGAGGGCATGGTCGACGCCGCCGGCGATCGACATGTGAGCGCCCAGGAGCATGGTATCGCTTCCCCTCCGGTCTCAGGGCCTGCGGCTGCCGCGGCGAACCCCCAAGGTTGATCAAGCCCGGGGCTTTGGATATAGTGCTGGGAATGAAGCACCCCCCGGCCCGGCGTCTCCCGGCGCTCGCAGGATCCCGGGAATCCGCAGGATCCCGGGGATCCTGTGGATCCCTGGAAGGATACCGAATCCACATGGTGGGCATCAAGGGGACAGGGATGACCGCCCTGGCGGAGATCCTTGCAGGCGGGGGTGCGGTGCTGACCGGCTCCGACGTGCCCGAGCACTTCTATACCGACGAAATCCTGAAGAGCCTGGGGATCCCGTACCGGGAGAGCTTCTCCGCTTCGAACCTGGGACCGGAGGTCCAGCTGGTCATCCACTCCGCCGCCTATAGTCCGGAAGAGAACTGCGAGCTGCAGGCCGCCTCAGAGCGCGGGCTTCCGTTGCTCACCTACCCCGAGGCCCTCGGAGAGCTGTCGCGCGGCTTCGACGCCTCCGGGATCGCGGGCACCCACGGCAAGACCAGCACCACCGCCATGGCGGGGGCTGTGCTCTCGGCCTTGGGGCTGCCGGTCACGGTGCTGGCGGGTTCCGAGGTAGCGGGCTTCGGCGGGCGGAGCGCCCTGGTGCTCGGCGGCCGTTTCCTGGTGGCGGAAACCTGCGAGTACCGTCGGCATTTCCTGGCGTTCCACCCCCGGCGGATCGTCCTGACTTCGGTCGAGGAGGATCACCTGGACTACTACCGGGACCTGGAGGACGTACGTTCGGCCTTCCTGGAGTACTGCCTGCGCCTGCCGCCGGACGGCCTGCTGGTGTACTGCCACGACGACGCGGGTGCCCGCCGGGTGGCCGAAGCCGCGCAGCGGGAACGGCCGTCTCTGCGGTTGCTGCCCTACGGGGTGGAGGCCGAGGGGCCGTACCGGGTCTGCGGAGTCCGCTGCGAAGCGAGGCGAACGGTCTTCGGCCTGGAGAGCTTCGCGGAGGAGCTGTCCGTCCCGGCGCCGGGACGCCACAGTGCCCTGAACGCCGCCGCCGCCGTGGCCCTGAGCCTGGACCTCTTGGCCGAAAGCGGCGCGGAGCCCGGCGGGGGGCGCGGCGCAGCTACGACGGTCGAGGTGCAGGAGAAGGTCCGGCGGGCGCTCGAGGGGTTCGCCGGCATGCGGCGCCGCAGCGAGGTGCTCGGCACCGCGGGGGGCGTGCTCTTCGTGGATGACTACGGGCACCACCCCACGGAGATCGCTCGAACCCTCGAAGGCCTGCGGGCCTTCTACCCCGGCCGCAGGCTCGTGGTGGACTTCATGTCCCACACCTACTCGCGGACCCGTCGCCTGCTCGGTCAGTTCGGTCGGTCCTTCGCTTCCGCAGATCTGGTGGTCCTCCACCGGATCTACGCCTCCGCCCGGGAGAGGGACGCCGGGGAGATCCGCGGGGCGGACTTGTTCGAGGAGGTCAGGAAGAATCATCCCCGGGTGGAGTACTTCGAGAACCCCGAGGATGCGGTGCCTTTTCTCCTCGGGGAGCTCAAGGCGGGGGACCTGTTCGTGACCATGGGGGCGGGGGACAACTGGAAGGTGGGGCAGGCCGTGATGCGCCGGATGGCAGAGGGAACAGAATGAAGAGCATGACCGGCTTCGGGTACGGGGAGTACCGGGACGACTGCAGACAGGTCCTCTTGAGCCTCAAGGCGTACAACAACCGCTTTCTCGACATCGTGGTGTACCTTCCTCCGTCTCTGGCGCCTCTGGAGCAGCGCTTCCGGGACTACCTGGCGAGCCGGGTCCTGCGGGGGCGGGTGGAGCTGTCCCTGAAGCTGAACCTCACCGGCCCGGGCAAAATGCTGCCGGACGTCCAGACCGTGCGCTCCCATCTGAAGGCCCTGCGCGAGCTGACCGCCGCCGCAGGGATCCGGGAGCGGATTCGCATATCCCACCTGCTTCGTCTGGAGGGGCTGTTCCGTCCCGAGGCGAGCCTCAACGTCGAGGAGATCTGGGGATCCCTGGAGCCCACCCTGGAGGCGGTCTTCAAAGACTTCGAGGGGATGCGCGGGAGGGAAGGGGAGCA
>JAFGFV010000191.1 GCA_016930895.1 Spirochaetales bacterium
ACCCCACGGTGGGGCTGCGGGCCGGCGTGGACGCCTGACCGACGACGCTCCCGGAGGGCCGCAGAGGACCGCCGGGGCTCAGGCGCCGCCGCCGCCGGCACCCCCACCGGCGCCCCCGGCGGCCAGGAACTGCATCCGGTACAGGCTGTGGTACATGCCCTTGCGGCGCATGAGCTCCTCGTGGGTCCCGGACTCGTACAGCTGGCCTTGGTGCAGCACCAGGATGCGGTCGGCATGGCGGATCGTGGACAGGCGGTGCGCGATCACCAGGGAGGTCCGGCCGGCCAAGAGGCGCTCCAGGGCCTCCTGGATCAGCTTCTCGGTCTCCGTGTCGATGTTGCCGGTGGCCTCGTCCAGTATCAGGACGTCCGGGTCATGGGCCAGTACGCGGGCAAAGGAGATGAGCTGGCGCTGCCCGACCGAGAGGTTCCCCCCCCGCTCGGTCAAGGGCGAGTGGATCCCGTCGGGCATCTTGTCCACGAAGCTGTCCGCCCGCACCAGTCGCACCGCCTCCCGGATCCTCTCCTCCGGGATGGGGCTTCCCAAACGGATGTTGTCCAGGATCGACCCGGAGAACAGGAACACCTCCTGCAGCACGGACTGCACCCTGCGGCGCAGCTCCCCTCTGGCCACCTGCCGGATATCCGTGCCGTCGATCCGGATGGCGCCGGACTGCACGTCCCACAGGCGGGTGAGGAGGGAGGTGATGGTCGTCTTGCCCGCCCCGGTGTAGCCTACGATGGCCACGCGCTCTCCCGGGTTGACCGTGAACGAGAGCTCCCGGAGAACCGGCTCCCCCTCCTTGTAGTGAAAGCCTACGCGATCGAACTCGATCCGTCCCTGGACGCGCGGGAGAGGCACGGGGCGCTCGGGTTCCACGATCCTGTCCGAAGCGTCCAGCAGGTTGAAGACCCGCTCCGCCCCCGCCATGGCCGACTGCAGGATGTTGTACTTCTCCGAGAGGTCCATCACGGGCTGGTAGAACATCCGGACCAGGTTGAGGAATGCGATCAGCACCCCCAGGGAGACCACGTCCCGCAGCAGCATGCCGGCCCCGAAGTAGATGATGACGGCCACGGTCACCGTGGACAGCAGGTCGACCAGGGGCCGGAAGGTCGCGAACACGAACATCTCGCCGAGATTTGCCTTGTACAGCTCCTGGTTGCGCTCCTCGAAGGCCTGCTTGCTGGCCTTCTCCTGCGCGAACAGCTGGACGACCCGCATGCCCGAGATGTGCTCCGAGAGGTAGCTGTTGAGCCTGGACACGGCCAGGCGCACCTTCCGAAAGGCCTCCCGGGCCCGGGTCCGAAAGACCAGGGTGAGCACGAACACCGGAGGCAGGGTCAGGAGCGTGACTAGGCCCAGGCGCGGGCTGAGCAGGAAGATGGCCACCAGCACGCCGACCATCATCGCCAGGTCCTTGAGGGTCGAGGACAGGACGGTCGTGAACATCTCGTTGATGGTTTCCACATCGTTGGTGATTCTCGAGACGAGCCGGCCCACCGGGTTGCGGTCGAGGAAACGCAGCGACAACCGCAGGGTGTGGTCGAAGAGCTGGGTGCGCAGGTCCTTCATGATCATCTGGCCGACGTAGGCTTCCAGGTAGACCTGGAGGAAGGTGAAGGCGAACACCCCGAGCAGAACCGCCACGAACACCTGTGCGATCCGGAACAGACCCTGGTAGTCCCCCTTGCGGAGGGACTTGATCTCCTCCCGGGGCAGGGAACGCATGTCCTCCGCCGAAATGGCCGCAGCGGAGGCCCCCGTGAGGAACAGTTCGGGGTGGCGCCCGATCACCCCAGCCAGCTCGGGGTCTTCGCGAAAACCTTCGACCAGGTAGTAGTTGCCCTCCAGCAGGGTTCCCTGCTCGCGCAGGTCCCGCTTTTCCCGTGCGCTCAACTCCGCCATTCGGGAGGACGGAACCAGGGCGAGCCCGCCCATCTCCGGGAGCGGCCCCTCCCTGGTCAGCCGGTCCCGCAGCTCCTCGGGCAGTCGGTCGAGAAAGACCCCCTGGCGCTGGGGCAGGATGTGCTCGTCGGTGGCCCGCTGGATCAGGACCGGCAGCAGGACCTCGCCGCCGGTGGCCAGGAGCAGCGCGAGGATGGACAGGAGAAAGACGGCCAGGTAGGGGCGCAGGTAGGAGAGAATGCGCCGCATGATCGAGGAGTCGTACCCCTTGAGCACGGCCTCCTGTTCGAAGTACTCGCTCATCGCCGTTGCCTCAGGGCCTCTTCGAGCTGCTGCAGCCGGTAGATGTCCCGGTAGAACCCCTTGCGGCGGACCAGCTCCTCGTGGCTGCCCATCTGGGCCACGCGGCCGGCCTCGAGCACCAGGACCAGGCCGCAGGTCTTGAGGGTCGAGATACGGTGAGAGATGACCAGCAGGGTCTTGCCCGACAGGAAGGGCAGGAGCTCCCGCAGGATCGCGTCTTCGGTTTCCGTGTCCACCGAGGACAGGGAGTCGTCGAGGATGTAGACGGATGCGTCCGCGGCCAGGGCCCGGGACAGGGCCACCCGCTGCTTCTGTCCTCCGGACAGGGTGATGCCCCTCTCCCCGACCACCGTGTTCCAGCCGTCGGGGAAGGTGCTGAAGTCCCGCTCGATGGTGGACAGGGTTGCCACCCGGGCCAGGGCCTGGTCGCTGGAGCGGCGGTTGCCGAAGGCGATGTTGTCGCGGATGCTGGCGGAGAACAGGAAGTTGTCCTGGGGGGCCATGCTGACGCCGGCCCGCAGGACGCCCAGGTCGAAATCGCGCACATCGGTGCCGTCCAGGAACACGGTGCCCGGGGGAGGGTCCAGGAGGCGCGGCAGGAGCTGGACCAGGGTGCTCTTGCCGCTGCCGGTCCTGCCGAGGATGCCGAGGGAGCCGCCCCGGGGCAGCTCCAGGGTGATCCCCTGGAGCACCGGCTCGGTGGTGCCCGGGTAGGCGTAGGTCAGGTTGCGGAAGCTGATGGCCCCTGCGATGCGCCGGCGGACCGCGCGCTCCGGGGGCGGGCTCTGGATGTCGGGCTGCTCCCGAAGGATCTGGTTGATCCGCTGCAGGGAGGCCCCGGCGCGCTGGATCAGGTTGATGGTGAACCCCGCGCCCAGCATCGGCCAGATCAGCATCTGCAGGTAGGCAAAAAAGGCCGTGAAGGAACCCGGCGAGAAGGAACCCTCCATGACCGCGCGCCCGCCCAGGAACAGGAAGATCACCGTGGTCAGCCCGGCCAGGAAGCTGACCGCGGGGAAGAAGATGCCCCAGAAGCGCACGAGCGACATGTTCCGCATCGAGTAGTCCTGGTTCTTCCGGCGGAAGCGTTCCACGAAGGCCCCTTCCTGGACGAAGGTCTTGAGGACCCGGACCCCCGAAATCGACTCCTGGGCGATGTCGCTCAAGTCGGCGAACCCTTCCTGCACGCGGCGGTAGCGCTCGCCGACCAGCCGGCCGAAAAAGATCACCCCCGCGGTCAGGATGGGAAGCGGCGAGATGGACAGCAGGGTCAGGCGGGCATTCTGGGCCAGCATGATGGCCAGGATGGCGAGGGTCATGAAGAACCCGTCGACGAAGGACACCAGGGCGAAGCCGGTGGCCTGACGGATCGCGTTCATGTCGTTGGTCATGCGGGCCATCAGGTCGCCGGTCTTGACGCGCCCGTAGTAGCTGGAGGACAGGCCCTGCAGGTGGCCAAAGACCCGGTCGCGCAGCTCCAGCTCGATCCGTCGCGAGGAGCCCTGGAGGAAGTACCGCCAGAAGTAGCGACCCAGCGCGATCAGGAGGGCCACGCCCACCATCTGCAGGCCGATCAGCAGGATGTCGGTCATTTCGAAGGAGCCGGAGGAGATCGCGTCGATGCCCCGCCGCACGAGCTGCGGCAGGTACACCTGGCCGCCGTCGGCCAGCAGGAGAAACAGCAGGCCGGCGGCGTACTGGAAGCGATACTTGCGGAAGTAGGGGAGGAGGGTCTTGAACTCCTTCAGCATTCCAAAAAGGTACAGGATTTTTGGGAGTTGATCAAAACGCTGCGGAGGCCGCCCGAGCCACGGGGGCAGGGCTCAATCGACGATGGTGCTGCCGTCGAGCACGAGTCTCTCGAGATACCACTCCAGACCGTCCCGCACCATGTGGAGCCGCAGGGACTTGGGGCCAGCGAAGGAGTCAGGGCCGTAGACCAGGGCCTCGACCACGTCGCCGGACGCGTTGGGTACCTCCACCGTGTACGAACCCGGGTCAGGGTAGCCCGGGGGGAACCAGATGTCCCAGGTCACGGAGACGTCCGAGCTCTGGAGCACGGCGTAGTCGGTTGTGAGAGGCTCGTAGAAGTCGAGGTACAGGTACTCCCGGTTCTCGTTGAGGCCCACTTCGAAGCGCTGGATCCGCTCCTCGCGGCTCGTGCCGAACGGCGCGCAGCTGGCCACGAGCAGCGTGAACAGCAGGATTGGCGCAGCTTTCAGGACCGACTCTGGATGGCGCACCACGACCTCCACCTATTGGATTACGATTCCCCCGTCCAGCCACAGATCATTGATCTGCCAGTCGGACCCGTCCAG
>JAFGFV010000192.1 GCA_016930895.1 Spirochaetales bacterium
ATCTTCTCCCCACTGGCCAGGGTGATCACCTTGGGCGGATAGGGCACCATCGGCATCTCAGGGGGCCTGAGTTTCTTTTCCAGTTCATCCACTATCATTCGTTGCTCCTGTCTACTGCATCTGTTGTGTCCGCTTGTCTTAGAAGGGGGAAGCCCGGCCGCCTCAGCGGCCGGACTTCCTGTAGAATACGCAAGGTGTCTCGGCTACGCCGACTCCGCCAGAGCCTTCAGTGCGTCCCAGAACCACAGCTCGTAGTGCTGAATGATCCGGGCCACCCGCACCAGCTCTTGGGGGCGAACTCCTTGGCGCAACCCACGTTCCATCGCGCCCATAGTGAGCTCATCGAAGGGGGCATCGGGCGGCGGGACCTCGTTGAAGGGGTTCAAGAAGGCCGTTGCCTGCTCCGGCACTCCGTGTTGCTTGACCAACGCGATGGCCACACGCCTGCAGGCCGACCACCACACCGAGAAGTTCGACGCGAAGGCCACGAGGACCTCGGCCTCAGTACCGTGCAGGGCCAGCCGAGCGAAGTAGGACGGGTACACCTGGCAGCGCGGATCCGGTTCGTGTGCGCTCAGCTCCTCGCGGTTGCACCCAAGCGCCTCGGCGAGATTGACGATGCTGTTCTGCGCGAACTCCTCGTTCTCCACCAGGCTCTCGAAGAACGGACCCGAGGGAGCGCTCTCAAAGCGTTTGAGCAGGTGCCTGGACGACTGTAGGTCGCTGGCCACGATGTAGTACTCTTCCTTGGGCAGGAACGCCAGCTGCTGCTTCGAGTAGGCACCGCCTTCGACCTTCCGCAGGAACGGATGATCGATCAGCTTCGACTCGATCGGCTTGAGCGCTTCCCGAATCGCCAGAAATACGTCTTGGGTTTCGCTCACGATGTCTTCTCCATGCCCGAGCTACTTCAAGATGACCTCGTCGACCAGCTCCACGGAGAGCGCACCGCTCTTGAACTTCTTCTCGATGTCCGCGACTTCCTTCTTGAGGCTCTCGGGTACGTCACTGCCGTACTTGCCGAGGAAGATCGACCCGTCCTTGGCGCTGAGCGGCCGGAAGTACCATTCCTTGCGGTACTGCTCGAAGTTGCCTTTAGCCACGGCTTCGATTGCCCCGCCAAGCGGGCCCGACCAGTCCATCACAACGCTGGTAAGCACGGTCTTGGGATCCACGTCGCCCTTGTCCATGTACATCGGAATGCAGTAGATCCCCTGGGCCGCGCTCTCGAGAATGGCGGCGTTGTCGTCCATCTGCGAGAAGATCACGTCCACACCTTGCTGCGCCAGACTGTTGACCGCATCGCGGGTCTCCGCCGGGGCGATGTAGTCGCCGATGTACACCACCCGCAGATCGACGCTGGGATCCGCGGCCCGCGCGCCGAACACGAAGGAGTTGGTGTAGCGGTTCAAGGGAGGAGCCTCGAAAGGCTGCAGGATGCCGACCCTCCCGCTCTTGCTCATCTTGGCGGCAACGTAGCCCGCCATGTAATTGCCTTCCCACGGAGTGTCGCCGGACAACACGAGGTTGGCCGGAGTCTTGTCCGAGGAGTACTTGCCGACCTCCGGATCGTCCTTCATCAGGTCCGGGTTCTTCTGGGTCTCGCAGATGAAGTGGACTTTGGGAAACTGCTCGGCAACCGTGATCACCTGGTCGAGGTAGATATCGCTATGGGCGAAGATCACGTCGACTCCCCTGCCGGCCCAGTTGCGGATGATCTTTTCCGCGTCCTGGGTCGAGGTCCCCTCACTGAGCTTCAGGTCGAACCCGACCTTGGACTGGACCTTCAACAACCCCTGGTATGCCGAAGGGTCCCAGGTCCCTTCGTTCGCATGGCCGTACATGACGGCCACCACTTCCAGTTGCCCCTCGCCCTCCTGGGCCTCACCGGTACCGCCGGCCAGAACCGGCAGCACCGCCAGCGACAGCAGAGCCGCAACAACGACTGTCATTCGCAACGCTTTCATTCTTTTCCTCCTTGGTTTTTCTTGACCGGACCGCACAATTCTGACACCTCGTTCCGAAACCACCCCCTTTCGTTTGACATGCGTTGGCCCATTCGCCTCTGCGAGACATCCGCTTCAGGCCACCTCCTTTCCATGTTCGTTCACACGGCGATCTGCTTGATGCTCGCGTCGGTGACGAGCTCGATCTGTACCCTCGGCAACGGTGGCATCACCTCCTCCTCTACTCCCGAAAATAGGGCTGCCCCAAGGCGGAGGGAATCCGGGATTTTCCGGACCGCGCCATGATCAGCACGAGCACCAGCAGCGTCGCGATGTACGGTAGAGCCGTGAGAAACTCCGAGGGGATCCGCACGCCGACCACCTGCAGTCGCACCTGCAGCCCGTTGATGCCGGCAAATAAGAGGCATCCCCAGAAGATGTTGGAGGGCTTCCAGCGGGCAAAGATGATGATGATGAACGCGATCCAGCCCCGCCCGGCCACCATCCCCTGAGTGAAGCCCTGAAGAAAGTCCACCGCGAGATACGCTCCGGCGATGCCCACCAGACCGACCCCGACGATCACCGACACCTGTCGGATGTTGAATACGTCTTTGCCCGCGGCATCGACCACTGCCGGGTTCTCCCCCGCCGCCCGCATGAAATAGCCCATTCGGGTTCGGTTGATGAAAAAGGAGATCGCAAGCATCAACGCTACGGAAAGAAAGAAGATCACATCCAGATCGAGGGCCAGCGCTACGCCATGCTTCTGTCCGGCGTGCCCCAACAGATCGGATATGGACCGGAAGCCGGTGGTGGACTCGTCGAAGGGAATGTAGAGCTTGTACAAGAAGCTGGACAGTCCGAGGCCCACAAACCACAGCCCGAATCCGACCACGATCTGGTCCACCTTCAGACGCACCGCCAGGCTCGAGAGAATCAGCCCGAAAAACACACCACCTAGAAAGCCGAAGAGCAGGCCGACCCAGGGGGAGTTCGTCAGGAAGAAACCGATCATGCCCAGCGAGCAGCCGAGGGTCATGTTGCCCTCCATGCTGATGTCATAGACCCCCACCCGCTGGGACAGATAGCCGCCGAGCGCCGCGATCAAATAGATCGGCAGGATGTTCAGCGTGGAGAACAGAAGGTTCAGAATGAGATCAACCACCATGACTCACACCTCGCCGCAGAATCTGTACAGATATGCGGCATACAGCTTGGCCGCGTCGAGGATCTGAGAGATCTCGATCTTCTCGTTGATGGCGTGAGCCTCCTCGAGCATGCCCGGTCCACAGATGACCACGGGAACCCCGTACTCCGCGAACCATCCTGCATCGCTCACCGACGGCCACACCCCAGTCTCCGCTTCTCGCCCGAGGGTGGCGCGGAAAGTCTCGAAAAGAGCACCCACGTGAGGGTTGGACTCCTGCACTTCTGAGGCCGGGAAGATTTCCCCCTTGTCGCGGAACATCGAGGTGCCCCCGAAGTCGATCACCGGTTGGTGGTTCCGGAGCCAGGGGTCGGCCTGGCACAAGTCACGGACGTAGGAGATGATCTCCTCCTTGATCGGCTCCAGTCGCTCGTTCGGCAGGTAGTGGATTGTGTACCACAGGGCACACTCGTCCGCGATGAAGGCGGGATGCCTTCCTCCCTTGATCACCGCCGGGTTGATGGTGTTCGCCCCGGGGGCCATGCCCGGATACTGCTTGGTCACCGCCCAGTGGCGTTCGAGCTCCTGCATGCCCACCACGATCTTGACCATCTTTTCGATGGCGCTGGCCCCCTCAATGCCGCCGCCCGCATGAATGAGTCGGGAGCGCAGCCCATCATGGAAGGTCTTGGGGCTGCGGATTGTGATCCACATGGTCACCACTCCGCCCTGACCGCCGACCTTGAGCTCCGAGGGCTCGGGAACGATGGCGAAATCCCCCCGAAATCCCTTCTCGAGAAGGGTCTTGGTGCCATGCTCCCCTGCCTCCTCCCCGATCACGGACTGATACATCACCGATTGGCCGAGTGCGATGCCCAGATCGGCAACGCTCTTGATTGCCCAGAAGGCAGCGGCCAGCCCCGATTTCATATCCGCAGCTCCCCGGCCATACAAGTAGCGCTCGTCCGAGTGCGGCTCAAAGGGAGCAAACTCCCAGTTCTCGTCCGGATTCACCTGCGCGACGTCTACGTGACCGTTGAACACCAGGGTCCGTTTACTGCGCTTTCCCTCCTTGACGCCGACCAGCAGAGGCTCTCCGGGATACAGCTCGATCAGTTCGGTTTTCATGCCGATCCCCTGCAGCTGATCTCCCAACCAACGTTGAATCTCCTGAGTATTGTGGGCTGGGGGGTCAGGAGTCTCGAAAGCAATCATCTGTTTAGCGAATTCCAGCAGCTCGTCCTGAGTCTCGTCGATTCTCTGCAAAATCCGATCGATCATCCGCGTTCCTCCCAGGCAAGCTTGAGCCTCCGCTCCATCCAGGTGGCAAACACGACGCACAGGAGCAGGAGGCCGACGAACACCTGCGCGAAGGTGGCCGGGATACCCGCCAGGGTCAGCGAGGTGGCCCCCACCAGCACGCCGGAAATGAAAATGCTCACGAATGGCAGCGCCACGATACTCTGGCGGGCCAGCATGACCACCACGATGGCGATGAAGCCGTAGCCTCCCGTCACGTTTTTCTCCATCCGAAAGAAATCCCCGACGATCTCCGCGGTGCCGCCGAGAGCGGATACACCGCCGCTCAAGACCATGATGATCAAGGTGAGCGTCGAGATGTTCATCCCCGCCAGGCGGGCCGACTCCTTACTCAGGCCGACCGCCTGCAGGCGGAAGCCCAGCGTGGTCCAGTTGACCAGAAACCAGATCGCCGGAATGATCGCCAGGGCGATCAGGAAGGTCGTATTGAGCGGATACTTGAGGAAGGCCATCTGCGCCTGTGGCAGGATCTCGGAGGTCCGGGGATAGTTGGGATTCGGCATCGACATGGGTCCATAGATCAGGTAATCCATGAGCTTGAGAGCGATGTAGTTCATCATGAGAGTCGAGAGCATCTCGTGGACTCCGAACCGGTTCTTGAGCAGGCCGGATATCCCGGACCAAATTCCTCCACCGACGAACGAGACCACCACGATCACAGGCACGAGCAGAAACCCCGGGATCTTGAGATAGAGCCCCAGGGCCGTGGAGATGATCGCACCGATGGCCATCTGTCCCTCAGCGCCCAGGTTCCACAGCCCGCAGCGAAAGGCTACGATCATCCCTGCGCCGGCGATCATGATCGGCGTGGCCTTAGCCAGTACCTCCAGGATACCGTAGGCGGAGAAAAAGCTCTGGGCGAAAAACTCCCGATACGCCGAAAAGGGATTCTTGCCGGTGAACACGAGGATGAGAATCCCGCCGATCACGAAGGCCATGAGGATTGCCGTTACGTAGGAGAGCGGAGCGATGATTCGCTCTTTGTTGATCTTGCTAGTCATCGGTTGCCCTTTTCGCGTAGGTAGCTCCGCCGGTCATGAGCACCCCCACGTCGATCTTCGAAACGCCGGCCAAGTCCTCGAAGACCCCCGCGATTTCCCCGCGGTACAGGACGAACAGGCGGTTGCAGATCTTGTACAACTCGTCCAGGTCCGTCCCCATGAACAGAATCGTAGCACCGGATAGGGTCATCTCCGCCAGCTTTGAATAGAAGAACTCCTGAGAGCTGACATCCAAGCCCTTGGTGGGATGGTAGGCGATCATCAGCATGGGGCAGGCCTCGATCTTTCGGCCTAGTGCCAGCCTCTGCCGGTTGCCTCCCGAGAGCTTCACGGCAGGCAGATGGATGCCCGGCGTCTGCACGTTGTAGGTAGCCACGATCTTCTCCGCGTGATCTCCAACCTCCCGCCAATTGAGGATTCCGTGGGAGGAAAAGGGCTTCTTTTCCGGGTAATCCAAGATGGAATTCTTGCGGATGCTGAACAGAGGCACCAGGGTGTTCGCGCTCGGAATGTAGTTCATGCCTCTGCGCATTCGAGCGTGACAAGGCAGGCTGGTGATCTCGCTTCCCCTGTAACGGACTTCTCCAGCCTGGGCTTGTCGCAGCCCCATCAGGACCTCCGCAAGCTGGCTGCTTCCGTTGCCTTCGATGGCCGCGACGCCTGCGATTTCTCCCGCGAACAGCTCGAAGGACACGTTGCAGAGGGCCGGCAGGCCCCGATCGTCCAGGACACTGAGCCCCGACACCGACAGGACCGGTCTTCTCTCTCCCTCGTAAACCGTGGCAAACCGGTGGGCGAACTCCGCCCCGACCATCATCATGGTCAGACGGTTGTAGTCGGCCTCCTTGGCATCCAGGGTTTCCACCAGCTTGCCCTTGCGAAACACCGAGATCCGGTCCGATACTTCCAGAGCTTCCTGCAGCCGGTGGGTGATAAAGAGAATCGTGTATCCCTCACGGTTCATGTCCTTGATGACCCGCTCAAAGGAGTCCAACTCGTTGGGGGCCAGGACGTTCGTGGCCTCGTCGAACAGGATGATCCTCGAGCCCAGCGCCAGCACCTTGAGAATCTCGACCTTCTGCTTCTCTCCCTCGGACAGGTCGATGATCTCCGCGTCGAGGCGGTCCTCCAGCCCGAACCCGAACAGGTCCGACAGGGAACGCACCTTGTCCTCCAGCTCCCGCTTTCGCACGAGAAAACGATTCTCCCGGAGGAATAGCCCCACGTTCTCCACCACGGTCATGTCCTGGACGAGCTTGAAGAACTGGGGCACCATCCCGATGCCCAGCTGCAGGGCATCACGCGGATCCCGGATCTCTCTTGGCTCGCCTTCCACCAGAATCTCGCCCGAGTCCTTGTGGTACAGGCCGTAGATGATGTTCATGAGGGTCGTCTTGCCGGCCCCGTTTTCTCCCAGGAGGGTGTGAATCTCCCCGCGGCGGAAAGCGAGGGACACGTCATCAAGGGCCTGGACCTTGCCGAAGTGCTTGCAAATGTTGCGAACCTCGAGGATGACGTCGTTGCCCTCGTCTTGATTCATGCGTCTGGCACCCCTCCTTTAAGCGCGAAATAGACATCCTCGGCTCTAACCGGAAGCCGATGGAAGCGAACGCCGATTGCATCGTGGATGGCGTTGACGATCGCCGGCGCGGTATTGTTCAAACCGATCTCCCCCACCCCCTTGGCGCCGTACGGCCCTTCCGGATCGTTGGTTTCCACCAGAATCACCTTGATCTCAGGAATGTCCATGGAAGTGGGCATCATGTACTTCTCGAGAGTGTCGCTCACCATTCTCCCTTTGCTGTTGGTGAGCAGCTCCTCGCTCAGCGCGTACCCAATCCCCTGCATCACTGCGCCCTCGATCTGTCCTTCCACCGCCAGCGGATTGATCGCCTTGCCCACGTCCTGCGCCACGGTAATCCGCTCGACCTGCACCTCCCCCGTGTGGGTGTCCACGGCCACTTCTGCGATCTGTACGGAAAAGGCGAACGCCGCAGAGGTATTGCCGGACCCATCCGGTTTGAGCCGCTCGGTGGGCGGGTTGTATTGATACTCCGACGTCAGGATGTGCCCCACGCAGCGAGGAGAGTGGAACACGGCATCGCCGTACGAAAGCTTCAGAGTCTCGTCCGTCTTGGCGTAGATCGTGCCGCCCCGCGCCTCCAGCCCATCCACGGGTATCCCAAGGTGCGCCGAGGCGGACTCCAGCAGGTACTCCCGCAGCCGAGCTGCAGCCAGCCGCGCGGCGTTGCCGTCCTCGAAGCACACCCGGGAGGCGAAGCTTCCCAGAGACGCGGGAGCAATCAAGGTGTCGTAGCCCATGACGTGGATCTGGTCCAGCGGTATATCCAGTTCCTCGGCGACCATCTGGGCCAATGTGGTGTCCGCCCAGGTGCCCGTGTCGCCGCTGCCCTTGTACAGCGCGACCTGGCCGTCCCGGAACATCTTGAGCTCAATGCTGGAGAACTCCCCGTCGGGAAAGATGTTACTGCCGCTCACGTGGATTGCCCCGGCCATGCCGATCCCGCGGCGCCAGCGACCCTCTTTGGGGGCACGACGCTTCGCGTGCCAGTCCGTCGCCCCTACAGCCCGCAGGAAACACTCCTCGAAGCCGCAGGAGGTGATCTTCCATCCGCAGGGCGTGACGTCCCCCGAGCGGGTGGCATTCCTCAAACGAAGCTCAAGAGGATCCAAGCCGAGCTCCTCGGCGATCCTGTCCAGCTGCACGTCAATGGGAAAATTGACTTGCGGTGCACCGAATCCACGAAACGGTCCCGGCACTTCCTTGTTCGTGTACACGATGTCGGCGCGGTAGCGGAAGTTGGGAACGCGATACAGGGACGAGGCTATCCCGCCCGAGTATCCGACGACGCCAATCCCGTAGTGGCAGTAGGCACCCTTGTCGACCACCGCCTCCATCTGCCGAGCCAGCAGGGTCCCGTCCTTGCGCACCCCGGTCTTGATCTTCATGCGGAACGGATGGCGAATGCGGGTGACGGTCAACTCTTCTTCGCGGGAAAACGTAGTCTTGACCGGGCGCCCGGTGCGCAGCGCCAGCAGGGCGGTTACCCCCTCGTCTTCACAGTACTTGGACCGACCCCCGAAACCCCCGCCTGAGAACACCGGCATGACCCTGACTCGAGAGAGCGGGAGGTTGCACACGTTGGCGACCTCTTTGCGCACGAAATAGGGACTCTGAGTGCCCGACCAGATCTCCAGGATGCCGTCCGGAGTGACTTGGGCCACACTGCAGCGGGGTTCCAGGTTGCCGTGGGAGACCGCCTGGGTCGAGAACTCGTCCTCGAAGATCCGGTCCGCCTCCGCGAAGGCCTTGTCCACATCCCCGAAATCCCGGTTGAGCTGGAGCATGAGATTGCTCTTGCCCTCGTGGATCTCCCCCGCACCATCGGCAAGGGCGGCCTCGGGGTCCAGATACGCCGGCAGGGGCTCGTAGTCGACCTCGATGAGCCGCAGGGCCGCGGACGCGGCCTCCATGGTCTCTGCCGCTACCGCGGCGACTGGATCGCCCACGTAGCGAACCTTGTCCCGGCACAGTGGAGGCATGTCCGGAATTTGGGCCAGAAAATTGATCGGAGTGTCCGCCCCGGTCAGGATCGTGACCACTCCCGGGACCTCCAGGGCCCTGGACACATCGATGCCCTGGATCCGGGCATGCGCATGAGGGCTGCGCAGCAGCCGTGCATACAGCATCCCCGGGAGCTTGAGGTCGTCGCTGAACCTCGCCCGACCGCTCACCTTGGCGAACCCGTGCACCTCCGGAAGTTTCTGGCCTACGTACTTGTAGTTCTTCATCAGTAGTTTTTGACCTGGACGCCGTAAGGGTCCCGGTGGGCCTCCTCGACCAGCTCATCGGAACGGAGTTTGCTCGCGTCGAAGCGCTCCAGGTGCGTGAAATCCTCTGCCCGGCGACGCACCGGAGCTGCCTTGGGCTCCGCCGGGTACCCCACCGGAAGGATACAGATGACTTTGAGCGGATCGGGCACTCCCAGCAGCTCCTTGACCTCGTGGGGATAGAAATTGGTGAACACCACCGAGCCGAGTCCCTGCGCGTGCGCCGCGAGCAGCATGTTCTGAACCGCCATGCTCACGCTGCCCCACAGAGCGAACAGTTCGACCTGCTCGTCCACGTCGTGCATCATGCTCACGTACTGGAATCGCGGGTCGCCGCACATCACCAGCTGCACCGGCGCCTCGAGGAGGTAGCCGCCCGTGAAGGTACGCAGAAAGGGAAAGTCGCGCCGTTCCTTGATGCGGTGCACCACCCGCTGCACGCTCTCCTGGATGCGCTGTCGGGTATCGAGATTGCGCACGACCACGATGTCCCAGGGCTGGGAGTTCGCGCTCGAGGGGGCCCAACGGGCGGCCTCGATGATCCGTCCGATCGCCTCTTCCGGAACAGAGTCCGGCCTGAACGACCGGATAGAGCGCCGACCGGTTACGACATCCATGAAGCTCCTGGCTTCCATCATCGTCCTCGCTTCACCAATCTCCGTTCGCCTGCAAGCTCAGCCAGCCTGCTTCTCCGCCACCGTCAGAGCCCGGTCAAAGGCCTCGAGCACTTTCCCTGCCTGCTCCCGGGTGATCGTGAGCGAAGGCTGGAAACGGATCCGATTGTAATAGAACCCTCCCCGGCCGATCAGAACGTTGTCCTTGAGAGCCTCGTCGAGGATCCTCTGGAGCGTCTGGTCTGGGGCCGGGTTGCGGCTTGCCTTGTCAGTCACGATCTCCGCCCCGATCATCAGGCCCTTGCCCTGCACGTCGTCGAGCATCGGGTGCCGGTGGCTCAAGCCCTGGAGCTCCTCGAGCATATAGGCGCCCACTGCGGCGGAGTTCTCCAGAAGATTCTCCTCTTCCGTGGCCTCTATGGCAGCCAGCCCGGCGCGACAGCTCACGGGATTTCCCCCAAGAGTCGAGAAGTCCGGGCCCGGGAACGCGTCGGCAATCGCCTCCCGAGCCATGACTGCCCCGATGGGAAGCCCGCCGCCCAGGGCCTTGGCCATGGTGACGACGTCCGGTTTGACTCCATAGTGCTCGATGCCGAACCACTTGCCCGTGCGGCCGAAACCGGTCTGGACTTCGTCGACGATCAGCAGGATCTTGTTCTCGTCCAGGATGGGCTTGAGCACCTCGAAGTAGCGCGCCGGCGCCGGAACAATTCCCCCGATCCCCTGGATTGCCTCCACGATGACCGCGGCCACCCGGCGAGAGGTCTGGCTCTTCAAGAGGACCTCCAGATACCGGGCGCAGGCGATTCCGCACTTCTCCGGATCCTTGTGCCCCAGGGGACAGCGGTAGCAGTGGTATCCCGGAAGATGGATCGTCCCCGGCATGAACGGCCCCAGGCCCGTTCTCCAAGCGCCCATTCCGGTCAGGCTCATGGTCAGCCCCCCGCGCCCGTAGAACCCGTTCTGCAGACCGAGGAGCTCGAACTTGCCGGTGGCGATGCGGGCCAGGGTCAGGGCATGCTCGTTGGCCTCCGTCCCGGAGTTGCAGAAGAACACCTTGGCCCTGCCCGGATCCATCGGTGAGATCTCGGAAAGCTTCTTCGCAAGCAGCGGCATGGGCACCGTACGGTAGAGGGTAGACAGGTGGGTCAGCTTCTTCATCTGATCACAGACCGCGTCCACGACCTTGGGGTGCGTATGCCCGACGTTGAGCACGGAGACCCCGCTGAAGGCGTCGATGTACTCCTGGCCCTCGAGGTCGACAACCACGGCCCCGTGGCCGCGCACGAAAACCTTGTCGTTCCAGGCCTCCACCGATTTCATCAGGTAGCGTTCCTGCATCTCGAGGATCTGCTCGGTTGTAAGCC
>JAFGFV010000029.1 GCA_016930895.1 Spirochaetales bacterium
ACCGTCGGCAGCGTCGCGGAGGCCCGTGCAGCGGCGGAGGGTACGGCAGCTGTAGCAGGCGGCCCACGGACCCCTGGCGTCAACCCAGCGTACACTACACTGCCGGCAAGGTTCTTGACACTCCAGGAGCCCCCGTGTTCAATGGCCGTGCGCAAAGCCATGGAAAGGGATGAGCTTACGGTCACGGCCCAGCTGGCCCGCCTGGAGGTTTCTCAAGCGGAGGGCGCACGCTTCGAGGCGGCGGTGGCCCAGATGCTGGAGTACTTCTCGAAGATGAAAGAGCTGGACGTGGAGGGTCTGGCTCCGACCACGCAGCTGGTGCAGGAGAACCGCACGCGCGCCGACGAACCCGAGCAGCCTGCGGATGCGGGGCTGCTCCTGGCCAACGCGCCGGAGCTGGAAGACCGCTTCATCGTCATCCCGAACGTCCTGTAGACCTTACCCGAAGCGAATCATGGTGAACACGGAACGCTGGCGTGCCCTCTTGTCCCGCGGCCAGGAGCTGAGCTCCTGGGAGGATTGGGCCCGCGGGGTGGACGCGAAGCTCCACAGCTTTCTCCAGTTCGAGCCCGCCAGGGCGCTGGACCCCACCAGGGCGCTGGACGGGGAACCCAGGACAGTGGACGGGGAACCCGGGGCGGTGAGACCGCTGGCAGGCACGCCCTTCGGCGTCAAGGACAACATCGCGGTGCGGTCCTTCCGCCTGACCTGCGGCTCGCGCCTACTCTCCTCCTTCGTCTCTCCCTACACCGCCACGGCCGTCGCGCGCCTCCAGGCGGCGGGGGCCGTGCCTGTGGGCAAGACCAACCTCGACGAGTTCGGCATGGGCTCCTCCACCCAGACCTCGGCCTTCGGCGCCACCGGCAACCCCTGGGACCTCGAGCGCGTGCCGGGCGGGTCCAGCGGGGGGTCGGCGGCGGCGGTGGCGGCGGGCCTGGTGCCCTTCGCCCTGGGAAGCGACACCGGGGGCTCGGTGCGTCAGCCCGCGGCCTTCTGCGGGGTCTATGGACTCAAGCCCACCTACGGGACGGTCTCGCGCTACGGCCTGGTGGCCTACGCCTCCTCCCTGGAGACGATCGGAATCATCGCCAAGGAGCTCTCCTGGATACGGACCGTGTTCCCGGTGATCCGGGGCCTCGACCCCCGGGACCACTCGACCGTGGAGTACCGTCCGCCGGCGCCGCGGCAGGGCCGGCTCAAGGTCGGGATCCTGAGCTTCCCGGCGGCCGGTCCCGCTGAGGCCGGGCGCCTCAGCCCCGAGGTGCAGGCCGGCTGGGAGAAGGCCCTCGAGGCCCTGCCCGGGCTGGGCTTCGAGCTTGCCGAGGTCAAGCTCCCGATCCTGGACTACGTGGTGAGCGCCTACTACGTGATCGCCTGCGCGGAGGCCAGCGCCAACCTGGCCCGCTTCGACGGGGTGCGCTACGGCGAGCGCGCAGCGGAGGCCGACAACCCGGAGGAGCTGGTGCGCCTGTCCCGCAGCCGCGGTTTCGGCGAGGAGGTAAAGCTGCGCATCCTGCTGGGCACCTACGTCCTGCGCTCTGGGTTTCAGGACCAGTACTACCTGAGGGCCCAGCGGATCCGCACGGCGATCCGCCAGGAGCTGGAGCGGGTGTTCGCCGCGGTGGACCTGATCCTGCTGCCGGTGTATCCCTGCGCGGCCTTCAAGCGCGGGGAGGAGGGGCTGGACCCCTTCACCCAGAAGCTTTCGGACCTCTACACCTGCCTGGCCAACCTGGCGGGCCTGCCGGCCATGAGCTTCCCCGTCTCGGTCGAGAACGGCCTGCCGGTGGGCATGCAGTTCATGGCCCCTGCCTTCGCCGAGGAGCTTCTGTTCGAGGCCTGCGGACGCTACGAGGAGCACTATCCCGCCCCTGACAGCCCCCTGTACAGCCGGGAGTGGAGCCCCTGATGTACCAGTCCTACGTCGGCCTGGAGATCCACATGCACCTGCTCGCCAGGACCAAGGTCTTCTGCGGCTGCCGGGCCGCCTTCGGCGAAGAGCCCAACAGCAACGTCTGTCCGGTGTGCCTGGGCTATCCCGGGACCCTGCCGGCCCTGAACGAGGAGGCGGTGCGGATGGCCTACCTGGTGGCTCGGGCCCTGAGCTGCTCCCTGAGCCAGGCCGGGGTGTTCGAGCGCAAGAACTACTTCTACCCGGACATGCCCAAGAACTACCAGATCTCGCAGTTCGCCGAGCCCTTTGGGCGGGACGGATTCCTGGAGGTGGAGTTCCGCAAGCGCCGCAAGCGCGTGGCCATCAAGGAGGTGCACCTCGAAGAGGACGCCGGCAAGATGATCCATGTCGGGGACCTGTCCCTGCTGGACTACAATCGGGCGGGCACTCCGCTCCTCGAGATCGTGACCGAGCCGGACCTGGAGGTCGGAGAGGAGGCGGAGGTGTTCCTGCAGGACTTCCGCCGGATGGTGCGCTACCTCGGAGTTTGCGATGGGAACATGGAACAGGGCTCCCTGCGCTGCGACGCCAACGTGTCGGTCAACCGCCGCGGCGAGGGCCTCGGGCGCAAGGTCGAGATCAAGAACCTGAACTCCTTCAAGTTCGTGCGCAAAGCCCTCAACTTCGAGATCGAGCGGCAGAAGGAGATCCTGGAACGCGGCGGCACCGTGACCCAGGAGACCCGGCTGTGGAACGAGAACCGGGATGTCACGGAAGGAATGCGCTCCAAGGAGAGCGCCCTGGACTACCGCTACTTCCCCGAGCCGGACCTGCCTCCCTTCCGCCCCTCGCAGGAGTTCCTGCAGCGCGTCGAGGAGTCCCTGGTCGAGCTCCCCGGGCCCCGGCGCCGGCGCCTCATCGACAGCTACGGAATCAGCGAGGCCCAGGGGGATTTCCTCTGCGAGGAAAAGGCCACGGCGGACTACTTCGAGGAGGCGATGCGCCTGGGCGCCGACCCGCAGGGGGCGGCCCTCTGGATGGCGGCGGACGTCCAGAAGATCCTGAAGCGGGAAGGTCTGGCCCTCGGCGAGTGCCCTCTCACTCCGGCGCGGCTGGCGGAGCTTCTAGAGCTGATCGCGGGCGGTCGGATCCACGGGAAGATCGCCAAGCAGGTGCTGGAGGTGGTGTTCAGCGAGAACCAGGACCCCGGCACCGTGGTCCGGGAGAAGGGGTGGGAGCTCATCACCGACCGGCGTGAGCTCAAACGGGTGGTCGACCAGGTGCTGGCGGAGAACCCGGCGGCGGTCGAGCAGCTCAAAGCAGGGGACTCCAAGCCCATGGGCTTCTTCGTCGGGGAAGTGATGAAGAAGACCTCCGGCCGGGCGGAGCCCGGCCTGGTCAAGGAGCTCCTCAAGGAGAGCTTCTCGTTGAGCTTCGTCCAGGTCCTGTCCATGGGCGGGGCCATCACCGGCGCGAGCGGGGCCGACGGCGAGGTGTCCCCCGGAGCGCTGCACGGGCTGATCGGCCGGCTGGCCAAGGAGCCGGGGCTGCCGGATCACTTGCGCTTCGAAGAGATCGAGATCAGCCGCATCCTGAGCGAGGAGATCCTGCCCGAGGACTGGGCCGCCCTGATCACGACCCTGGACGCGCACCTGGGCCGGGCGGGCGCCTCGGCGATCGTGGTGGCTCACGGGACCGACACCCTGGCCTACACGGCCAGCCTGCTGTTCTGGCTCTTTCCGGAGCCGCCCCTGCCGGTGGTGCTGACCGCGAGTCTCGACACCCGGGACGCCGCCGGGGCCCTGCGGGAGGCGATCTTCGCGGCGGTGCGTGAGCAGCCGGGGCTGTACGTGTGCCTGGAGGGCAAGCTCCTGTCGCCGCTGAATGTGAAGTTCGAGCGGGTGGCCTCCGGGGCCTTCCGCAATTGGAACCTGCCCGAGCCGCTGTACCGGCACCGCTCGATGGTGCTGCCGGCCCTTGCCGTTCCCAGGCGCGAGACCCTGACCTCCCGCCTCGAGGAGGCCCTCAACCAGGTCTGCATCCTCAAGGTCTATCCGGGGATGAAGGGGGACACCCTGATCGCCCTGATGGAGGCCGGCGTGCGCTACTTCGTTCTCGAGCTCTACGACACCGGCACGGCCAACCTGCGGGAGTCGCCCTACTCGCTGCGCAAGGCCTTTCTGGAGGGGCGGGAGCGGGGAGTGCAGTTCTTCTGCACCTCCCAGCAGGAGGGGATCGTGGACTTCGCCGGCTACGTGACCTCCCACGAGCTGTGGCGGGAGGGGGCGGTGCCCATGGGCGCGCTGACCACGGAGAGCGCCTACACGCGCCTGCTGGCGGCGCTGCTGACCACGGCGGGGGAGCCGGCAGCCGAGCGGGCCGAACAGGTCTTGAGGATCATGGAGGAAGCCAATGCGGACCTTGCTGGCTGAGATCGACCGGCACCCGGGCCAGGAGGTCACCGTGGCCGGGTGGGTGCACCGCATCCGGGAGCTGGGAGCGATCTCTTTCCTCCTGCTGCGGGACTGTAGCGGCCAGGGGCAGCTGGTGCTCGAGGGCAAGGCCCAGCTCACCCAGGAGTCGGTGGTTCGTGCGGTTGGCACGGTGGCGGCCAATCCCAAGGCCCCGGGGGGCTTCGAGCTCCAGGTCAAGAGCCTGGAGGTGGTGGCCGCCGCGGAACCGGAGCTGCCGATCGCCGTGAACCAGGACCCGGAGAAGCTCTCCCTGGAGGCGGTGCTGGACCACCGCATGATCTCGCTTCGCAATCCCAAGATCCTGTCGATCTTCCGGCTGCAGTCTTCGATCCTCGAGCTGTTCGCAGGGCACATGCGCAGCGAGGGCTTCACGGAAATCAAGACCTCCAAGCTCATCGGCACCGGAACCGAGGGCGGCACCGGGCTGTTCAGCGTCGAGTACTTCGACACCAAGGTCTTCCTGGCCCAGTCGCCGCAGTTCTACAAGCAGGCCATGGTCTCCTCGGGCCTGGAGAAGGTGTTCGAGATCGGCTGCGCGTACCGGGCGGAGAAGCACGAGACCCCTCGGCACCTGAACGAGTACGTGTCCCTGGACGTGGAGACCGCGTGGATCGACAGCGAACAGGAGCTGATGGACCTGGAGGTGCGGATCCTGAAGGCTGTCTTTGCCGGGGTGCAGCGGGAGCGCAGCGCCGAGCTCGGCCTGTGGGGGGCCACGGTGCCTTCGGCGGAAGAGGTGGAGCGTATCCCCCGGGTGAGCCACGAGGAGGCCAGGCAGATCATCTCCGGGCGCGGGGGGCGCAAGGTCTACGAGATCAACCCGGAGGGAGAGCGCCTGCTGTGCGAATGGGCGCTGGAGAAGCACGGGGTGGAGGCGGCCTTTGTCTACGCCTGGCCGCGGAAGAAGCGCCCCTTCTACACCTATCCCCGGCAGGACGACAAGCGCCTGACCATGAGTTTCGACCTGTTGTTCCGGGGCCTGGAGGTCACCACCGGGGGCCGGAGGATCCACGAGTACCCCATGCTCCTGGAGAGCCTGGAGCTGCTCGGGCTCGCCCCGGAGGGGCTTGCGGATTACCTGTCGATCTTCAAGTACGGCTGTCCGCCCCACGGAGGATTCGCCATCGGGCTGGAGCGCCTGACCCAGAAGATCCTGGGGCTGGCCAACGTCAAGGAGGCGAGCCTCTTTCCTCGAGACCGGAAGCGCATCCGCCCGTAGGCAGAGGGCAGGAAGGGATATCATGAGCGCGTTCATTCTCTCGCACGATCTGGGCACCACCGGCGACAAGGCAACCCTGTTCAGCGCTGCGGGTGAGCTCGTGGGCAGCTGCTTCAGCGAATACGCGACCTCCTATCCGAGGCAGGGATGGGCGGAGCAGGATCCCGCCGCGTATTGGAGGGCGTTCTGCGCGTCCACCGGGGCTCTGCTGCAGAAGACCGAGATCAGCCCGTCGGATGTGGCCGCCGTCTCCTTCTCCGGACAGATGATGGCGGCGCTTCCGGTGGATGCGCGCGGGGAGCCCCTGAGGAACTCGATCATCTGGGCCGACCTGCGCTCCACGAAGCAGGCCGAGGAGCTTTCCCGGCGGATCGATGCCGACAGGGTCTACGAGCTCACCGGGCACCGCCTGAGCGCCTCGTACTCCGCGACCAAGATCATGTGGCTTCGGGAAAACGAGCCCGAGCTGTACAGGAAGACCGCCAAGTTCATCCACGCCAAAGACTATCTGGTCTTGCGTCTCACCGGCCGGATGGTCACCGACTACTCCGATGCCTCGGGGATGAACCTCCTCGATATCAGGGCTCTGACATGGTCACAGGAGATGCTGGAGGCCTCGCAGATCGACGAGGACAAGCTGCCCGAGATCGTGGAGTCGACCCAGGTGGTCGGAAAGATCCGCAGGGAAGCGGCCGCCGAGTGCGGCCTCACCGAAGGGACGCCGGTGGTGATCGGGGGCGGCGACGGCGCCTGCGCGACCTGCGGCGCCGGTGTGGTGGCCGAAGGGGAGGCCTACATCTACCTCGGGACGTCGACCTGGATGGCCATCGCGGCCAACAAGCCTTTGATCGATCCGCGCCGCAGGACCTTCACCTTCTGCCATTTCCTGAAGGGGCTGTATTTCCCCGCGGGGACCATGCAGAGCGGCGGGGGCTCGTTCCAGTGGCTCAAGAACGTGCTGGCCGATTCGGACAGCACGGCCGCGGCGAAGGCGGGCGTGGACGTGTACGATTTGCTGACCCGAGAGGCCGAAGGTGTGCCCTGTGGGTCGGAGGGGGTGGTGTTCCTGCCCTACCTGATGGGGGAGAGGAGTCCCCTGTGGAATCCTGACGCCAGGGCCTGCTTCATCGGCCTGTCCGTGGTGCACAGGAAGCCGCACCTCGTGCGCGCCGTGCTGGAGGGCGTGGCGTTCAACATGAAGCTCATCGAGGAGGCCTTCGAGGAACAGGGCGTGAGCCCCGCGGAAATCCGCATGATCGGCGGCGGGGCGAGGAGCAGGCTTTGGCGCGGGATATTCGCCGATATCATGGAGAAGCCGATCGCCAAGCTGAATTTCATCGAAGAGGCCACCGCCGTCGGGGCGGCGATTGCCGGCGGGGTGGGCGTGGGAATGTTTTCCTCCATCGGCGACGCGGGGAGGATCGTCAAGGTCGTGGAGAGAACCGAGGCCAACCCGGAGTGCTTTCCGGCCTACCGCAAGGGCTACCGGATCTTCCAGAAGAGCTACGCCCAGCTCGAAGGGATCTTCAGGGACCTGGCAGAAGAATAGAGGAAGCCCGCCGGGGGCGGGTCTCAGCTCCCCGTTCCTCTGAGCCGCTCCAGCTCCTCTTCCAGGTCCTCCAGCTCCTGGATCATGGCCGGCCGCACCGAGTGGATCGGCACCCTCGCCCGCAAGTCCGCGATTCGCTCTTCGAGGATCCGCAGCCGGGAGTCCTCCGCCTTCCTGTAGTTCAGCAGGGTGCCCCGCTCCAGAGTCTCCTCGTGGACCAGCTCCCGGTCGAGCTCGCTGACCAGGGCGAAGCCGTTGTTCTGCATCTCCCCCTTGAAGCGTTCCAGGCCGCGGGAATCCAGGTGCATCGGGTACACCGATATCCGCGCGTCCGGGCGGGCCACCCTCCACACTTCCTTCAACAGCCGCTCCGTGGCGGGGTCCATCGGCCGGAAATACCAGAAGATGTCGTACAGCAGCACGAAGTCGACCGCATCCCCGGGCAGCGGTATCGCCTGTTCCACATTCCGCTCGATGACCCGGATGTTCCGCAGACCGCATGCTGCGGCTTCACGCTTCAAGGTGTCGAGCCGGTCCGCGTCACTGTCGACGGCGTACACCAGACCGGAGGCTCCCACGAGGGCTGCGGCGGCGATGGCATAGTTGCCCGACCCGCAGCAGCAATCCAGGACGAGGTGGCCTTCGGCGATCCCGACCTCCTGCAACAGGGTTTCCAGATGCGTCTGCCACTGCTGTGGCGAAGGATCCCGCTCCATCAGGTGATCATCTCCCTTCCCCGAAAGATCGGCTGCATCCCACGGCTCCGTGCCAGCTCCTCCATCTGCGCATCGCCGGGGCGGGGTGCCGCACGGGTGGCCGCTTCGAGCACGCGGGGCAGGAGACCGCCGTCGCTGGGTGAGATCAGAAACACCCGGGGGTCCCCCAGCACCCAGGCGACTGCGGAGTTGACCGCCTGCTCGTCCTCGAGGGGCTGGTACCAGGTCGTGCCCTGGCGTCCCGCGGGCCAGGGCCTGCGGGCAAGGGACTTGATGGTCTGCACGGCCACCTGCTCTTGCGTGCAGCGCTCCGCGAGCTCTTGGAAGTCGCGGGCATAGGCGCTGTCCTGCATCATGAGGTAGTTGTACGGAAGGAGCACGGAGTCGAAGGGGAACGCCTCGAGACTGCGGAGGTGCATCCGGGGCGCCGTATAGCCGTGGCCCGTCACGCCGATGAAGCGGACCAGTTTCTGCTCCCGGGCTTCCACCAGGGCTTCCAGCGCTCCCCCGGGACCCAGGGCCCGTTCCCACTGCTCGGGGTCGGTGAGGTTGTGCAGCTGGATCAGGTCCAGGCTGTCGACCCCCAGGCGTTCCAGGGAGCCGCGCAGCTCGTCCCTTGCCTCTGCACAGGTGCGCTTTTCGGTCTTGCTGGCCAGGAAGAACTGCGTGCGGTGTTCGGGCATCCACCGGCCAATGCGCCTTTCCGCCAGCCCGTCTCCGTAGCTGGCCGCCACGTCGAGGTGGTTGACCCCGAACTCGAGAAGGAGCTCGAAGGCCCGGTCCGCCTCTTCCTGGCTCACGCGGCCGAGGAACGCCGCGCCGAAGACCACCCGGGTGCTCTGATGGCCTGTCTTGCCGAAGGGTTTCGCTTCAACGCTCATGGGTCCATTGTGGAACCGGGCCTGATGCGGGTCAGGCCGCGGAGCGCCCTGATTCAGGACTTCACGGCCAGCAGGCAGAAGCACTTGCCCTTTTCGTAGTCCTGTATCTTCGCCAGCCTCTCCTGGTCCAACTCTGCCGGCTCCAGGTCGTAGAAGGTGATGGCGAGGAGCGGATGGCCGACTTCCTTCTCCAGGCGTTGAATGTCCTGCAGCGTGCTGTCGGCCAGGTTCGTGGCCAGGTTCGTAAACATCTTTTTTCCTCCTCTACTCTACAAGTATAGGAGGAGCGAACCAGAAGGCAAGGGAAAATGCATCGTCGCAGCCGGTCCCGCTCTATTGATTCGGCGGGTGAACGCTGCTAAGATTCGAAGCAAACGACAGCGAACGACAACATACGACAAGCCGAGAGGGGGCCCTATGAAGCGAGGGAAAATCGGGGTGTGCGTGATCGGGTCCGGCCGGGCCGGCATGATCCACGCCCGCAACTACGTCCGCGGCATCCCGGGCGCCGAGCTGGTCGCCCTGGCCGACAGCCGGGAGGACATGGTCCGCGAGGCCTGCGCGGAGCTGGAGCTGGAGAAGTCCTTTCTCGAATACCGGGAAGCGCTCAAGGACGACGCGGTCGGCGCAGTGGTGGTGGCTACCCCGACGGTCTTTCACCGGGACATCGTAGTGGCCGCCGCCCGGGCGGGCAAGCACGTCTTCTGCGAGAAGCCCATGGCGATGAACGTGGCGGAGTGCAGCGAGATGATCGAGGCGGCCGAGCGGGCCGGGGTCAACCTGCAGATCGGATTCATGCGCCGTTTCGACGCCGGCTTCCAGCAGGCGCGCAAGCAGATCGCGGACGGGGAGATCGGACAGGTGGTGCTGGTCAAGTCCCTGACCCGCGGGCCCAGCGTGCCCCAGCCCTGGATGTACGACATCGCTGCCTCCAACGGCCCCCTGGCCGAGGTGAACAGCCATGATATCGACACCCTGCACTGGTTCACCGGCAGCGAGTTCCGGGAGGTGTACGCCATCGCCGGGAACTACCGCTGCCCGGAGGCAAGGGCGGAGCACCCGGACTTCTACGACAACGTCGTGCTGACCGCCTCGTTCGCCAACGGGGCCCAGGGGGTGATCGACGGGGCAGTGTCGGTCGGCTATGGGTACGATGCCCGGGTCGAGGTGCTGGGAACCGACGGGGTGCTGTTCATCGGGCAGATCGAGGACCTGCCGGTGGCGGTCTGCGCCCGGGACCAGAAGGTGGTCCGCCGCTCCGTGTGGAGCTGGCGGGGTTTGTTCACGGACGCCTACCGGGCGGAGGACGAAAGTTTCATCGCGGCCATCCGGGAAGAGCGGCCGCCGGAGGTCACGGGGGTGGACGGCCGACGCGCCGTGCAGGTGGTGAATGCCGGCAACCGCTCCATCGCCGAGCGAAGGCCGGTCGTGCTGGACGAGGTGCGCGCCTGAGCTGAAGCGGGTCCTTGTCCGCTCTATCCTCCCAATCCCGCGAAACCCATGAAGGCCATGGACAGCAGTCCGGCCAGCATGAAGGCCACCGCCGCGCTCACCGCGAACCCGGGCAGCCTGGCGAGCCGCAGCTTTTCGCGCAGACCCGCCATGAGCACCAAGGCCAGCATGTACCCGAGTCCGGCGCCGATACTGAACACCAGGCCCTGCACAAGGTTGTATTCGTTGAAGGTCTGGAACAGCGCCATGCCGAGAATTGCGCAGTTCGTGGCGATCAGCGGCAGATAGATCCCGAGGAGGCGAAACAGGGTCGGGCTGATCTTCCTGATGGTCATCTCGACGAGCTGCACCATCGAGGCAATCACCGCAATGTAGCTGATCAACCTCAGGTACTCGAGGTCGAAACGAACGAGCACGAGGTTGATCCCATACGCGCAGAGGGAGGACAGGAACATCACCAGGGTGACCGCCGCCCCCATGGGCCAGGCGGTTTCGATCTTCGTGGAAACCCCGATGAACGAGCACAGCCCGAGAAACTGAGCGAGCACGAAATTGTTGATGAGCAGGGACTGGAGCAAGACGAACATCAGCGAATCAGTCTGCATGTGCGTGCTCCTTCCTGACGGACGCGGTGCGGCTCCGGCTCCGCCTCCACTGGCTCGCCGCGAACACGGACAGCCACAAGGACACCACGATGAACCCGCCTGGCGGGAGAACGAAGATGGCCCATGTCTGAAACTGCGCGCCGAACAGCGCGACGCCAAAGAACGTGCCGAACCCCAGGACTTCCCGGATCGAACCGATCATGAAAAGGGCCAGGGTGAAACCGATGCCCATACCGAGGGAGTTCACGACGCTTTTCGACAGCCTGTTCTTGGAGGCGTACGCTTCGCACCGCCCCAGGATGATGCAGTTGACCACGATCAACTGGATGAAGGCGCCGAGCTGGTTGTACAGCTCGAGGCTGACCGCCTTGATCGCGTAGTCAACCGCCGTCACGAAGGTCGCGATGATCATGATGTAGGAGGCGATCCGCACTTGCCTCGGAATCAGGTTGCGCAGCAGCGATACCAGAACGCTGGAAGCCACCAGCACGAGGGTGGTGGCGGCTCCCATGACCAGCGAGTTCACCGCAGTATTGCTGACTGCCAGCGCCGGGCAGAGCCCGAGCAGCATCACGAACACCGGGTTCTCTTTCCAGATGCCCGCCGTGAAGGTGTCGACGGTCATCGGGTCTTCGTTCCTGCCGGCAAGCCTCATCAGTTGGCCTCCTTCATGAGTTCGTCGAGGTGTCGATCGAGAAGCGGGAGTTTTTCGTTGGCGCTTTCCCGCAGGGCTCTGGCCACCGCCTTCGAGCTGATCGTCGCGCCGGAGACGGCATCGATGGTCCAGGGCTTGCTTTGCGCCGGGGAGGCGGCCACTTCGATATCGTGCTCCAGCGCGGTCCGGCTGCCGTTCAGCCGCACGTCCAGCCCCTCGAAGCTGGCCAGAAACCCCGGGTCGGATTGGATCTTCTGACCGAGGCCCGGGGTCTCGGAGCTCTCCAGGACGCTGAATCCGATGATGCTCTGGCGCGCCGGCGAGTATCCGTACAGCACCCGTATCTCGTCGGAATACCCCCGCGCCGAAGCCTCGAAAGCCACGCCGACGAGTCCTCCCGCCTTGTCATAGCCGGCGAAGGCGTTCGCTCGGTCGGTCTCCTGGTCCGGCAGCTTCCGCAGACCGTCCGTGCCCAGCAGATAGTTCACTCGCGATACCGCCCCGGGAAGGACCTCGAACACCGCCTGCTCTATAGCCTCGCGCTGGTTGCGGGCGATCGGCTCCCGAGTGAGCTGGTAGGCGAACACGAGGATCAAGCCGGAAAACGTCGCGATGATCAGGAGCACCAGAACGAGCTGGCCGCCTCGAGGCAGCTCGGGTGCGGGCGCGCTGCTCATGGGACGGGTGTTCCCGCCGGCGGTCTCTTCTTGGCATGCCGGCCGAACCCGCGGGGTTGGGTGATGCGCGCGATCAGGGGAGAGGCTGCGTTCCCGAGGAGGATTGCGTACATCACTCCCTCGGGAGCGCTGCCGAAGAAGCGAATGACCACCACGAGCGAGCCTATGAAGCCCCCGTAGACCCATGCACCGAGCCGGGTTTCCGGCGAATTGACCATGTCCGTCGCCATGAACACGGCGCCGAGCATCAGTCCCCCTGCAAGCAGGGTGAACAGGGGATCCGGATAGAGGTGCGGATTTACCAGGTGGAGGATCCCCGAGAGCGCGGAGGCGGACAGGAGGATGCCCGCGGTGATCCGCCAGTTCATGATCCTGCGAGCGATGAGATACAGCCCGCAAAGGAGAATCAGCAGGGCTGCGGTCTCCCCGGTGCACCCGGGAATTGTCCCCGTCAACAGCTGCAGCGTCCCTGTCGCCCCGCCCCCGGACATCCGCGCGGCCAGGGGCGTAGCGCCGGTAAAGCCGTCCACCGCCGCCCGCGACAGCCACTGGTCGATTGGCCGGGGAATCAGGAACGGGAGGGTCAGGGTCGAGGGTATGAACTGTGAGAAGCGCCCCGGGGCGAGAGGCGGGGTCCAGGTCGTCATGGCCGCCGTGAAGGTTGCCTGGGCGAAGGCCCGGCCCACCAGGGCCGGATTCATGACGTTGTATCCCAGTCCACCGAAGAACAGCTTGCCGATCCCCACCGCGAACACCGCCGCCGCGGCCGCCATCCACAGGGGAAAGGCGGGTGGCAGGACCAGGGCGAGAAGCACGCCGGTGATCACCACGCTCCAATCGCCGACGGTGCTCGATTGCCGCGCGATCCTGCAGAACAGGTGCTCGGTCCCCACCGACACGGCGGTGGTGACCAGGATGAGGGTGAGCGCGCTGATGCCGAAATTGTACACGGCGAACGCACACACGGGCAGGAGGGCATAGACCACGTTGCGCATGATGATGCGGATGGTCAGCAGGCTTCGCAGGTGCGGCGAGGTGCGCAGTTGAAGAGGCAGCCGCCTGGAAACGGTCACTGAGAGCCCGCCCTGGCCCGACGGTTCATGAGCTTGGCCATGCGGAAGTATTGGACCAGGGGAATCCTGGCAGGACACACGTAGCTGCAGGCCCCGCACTCGAAGCAATCCGACAGGTGGTATGCCTCCATTTCCGAGTACAGCCGCTTGGCCGCCAGCTTGCCCATGGCGCTCGGGTTGAGAAGCATGGGACATGCCTCGAGGCACTTGCCGCAGTTGATGCACGGGAACGGTTCGGAGAGCTCCTCCCGTGGGTAGTCCTCGGAACGCAGCACCAGCAGGCCCCCGCAGCCCTTGGTGATGGGCACGTCCAGGGAAGGGACCGTCTCGCCCATCATCGGCCCGCCGGCAATCAGGTAGCGGGCCGGGCCTCGGCACCCCAGGCGTTCCAGGATGAAACCCAGGGGCGTCCCGATTGCCACGAGGTAGTTGCCGGGTTTCTCGACTCCCGGCCCGGTCACCGTGACCACGCGCTCGATCACCCCGCGCCGGTGCGGCAGAAGAGTCCCGATCTGTGCCGTGGTCCCCACGTTGAAAACCCCCAGGCCCACCGAAGAGGGGTATTGGCCGGAGGGGATTTCCCGGTTGACGAGGGCTTTGGCCAGCATCTTCTCTGCACCCTGCGGATACTTGGTCTTGGTGAGCTCGACGGTGATTGCGCCGTCTTTGGGAAAAGCCCGCTGCAGCCCCTGCTGCAAAGCCCGCTGCAGCCCCTGCTGCAAAGCCTGTGCGGCGTCGAGCTTGTTGTCCTCGGTCGCGATGATCGCCCGTTCAGCACCCAGGGCACGCATCAGAAGGCGGGCGCCGCGGATTACCTCGTCGGCCTGTTCGATCATGATCCGGTGATCGGTAGTCAGGAAGGGTTCACACTCGCACCCGTTGATGAGGAGCGTGTCCACCGCATGCCCCGGGGGCGGAGAAAGCTTCACGTGGGTGGGAAACGCCGCGCCTCCCAGGCCTACCAGCCCGGCCTCCTGGACCCCCTGCACGATTTCTTCCGGCCTCATCGCCTCTACGTCCCGCGGGGAACCGTACAGCACCTGCTGCGTCTCCCCCGGATAGACCTTCAGTACGATGGCCTCCCGGTATGGTCCCTTCGCCGTGGGCACCCGGTCGATGCGTTCGACCACGCCCGTGGCCGGCGCATGCAGGGGAACCGAGACGAACCCGTCCGCCCGTGCGATCGGTTCGCCGCGGACCACTTCCTGGCCCCGGTGGACGATCGGTACCGATGGTTTTCCGGTGTGCTGGGAGAGAATCAGATACAGCCGCGGCGGAAACGGGAAGCGCTCGATGGGTCTGTGGGCAGTGTAGTGCTTGCTGTCCGGCAGATGCACACCGTGACGGAAGGAGCTGCGAAATCCACGCGCTGCGTCGAGGCTCGAGGGTGTGCTCGTCATGGGTTGCCTCTGTCCCGGCGCCCCGATCCTACTGGAACTTCTGCGCCCGCTTCACCCATTTGTCGAGATCCTTTTCGTTCGGATCCCAGGGGGTCCCGGGATGGATGCACCTGCCGGTGCACTTCTCTGCGGCCCGAACGATATCCTTGTAGGGGCCGCCTTTGGGGTCCTTCACGTACGCCTTCTTCTCCTGGTCGTACGCGAAGATTCTCGAATTGATGCCCATGCATTCGCCGCACGCGGTGCACAGCGATCGATCGATCCACACGGGCTCATAGCCCGGAGCGGCGGCGGGGGCCTGCCCCTGCGCGGCTGCGGGCAAGGCGCCTTGCGAAGGGCCCGGCACGTTGGCCAACGCCTGTTGGGAGTCCGCGGGGCCGCCGCCGGACAGCATGGACATGAGCCCCGCTGTCAGCTTCTGCGCGGTTTCGGCTCTCACCTGCTTGGCGATCTCCTCGGGATCGAGCTTCTCGGTCAGTCCCGCGAGACCCTTGAGCGTGCGCCAGAACTCACGCCGCTCCTCGGTGGAGGCGACGATGTCCGCCGACACGATGACCCGGGTCAGCTGATTGTCCCGGTCCACGGCCCAGATGTATGGGTAGATACGCTCTCGGTCCTCTTCCGGCAGATCGATGAACTCGGCAATGGGCACCATGTTCTCGCCCCAGGTGTCACGGGGGGCTGCACGGAAATGCTTGCGGAAGCGGGCCTCGCCGAAGGCGAAGTCCGCGAAGGTCAGGGGCATCCGCATGCTCTGTGCGTTTCCGTAGTCGTCCTGGTACTCGAGGGTATACTCAGGCCAGTCCGCGTCGATGGCCGGGTTGCCTTCCAGGTTGAGGCACTGCTCCCAGGACTCACCCGCGCCCGGATCGAACCTGAGAACCGGATAGGCCCGTGACTCCAGGGCCATCTTGCTGCGCTTGAACGATGCATCGTCGGGCACACCGTGCTCCGGCTGGCAGACGCAATACACGTTGAACATGGCCGGGCGGCGCGCGTTGAGCCCGTCGATGAAGCCCTCGATCATGTGGGTGTAGTTCCCCAGGTTCCCCTGCAGCACGTAGGCGCTGCGGTGAGCCGCCCCGATCAGGCTGATCTCTTTGCGGGCCTCCTTCTTGCCCTTCCATGCCGCCCCATAGGGCGCCATGTCCGAGATCTGGCCCCGGAATCCGGAGGTGCATGCCTGCCCGCCGGTGTTGGAGTACACGCCGGTATCCAGGATCAGCACCTTGATCGGGCGTCCGGAAACCAGCGCACGAGAGAGGTTCTGAAAGCCGATATCATACATGGCGCCGTCGCCGCCGACCGCAACCACAGGCGGGCAGAGGCGGTACTCTTCGTCGCTGAACTGGTTCCAGTCGAAGCGGCTCAGCGATTCCTGGATCTTGTCGTAGCGCTCCTCACCGCTCAGCTCCGCCTCCGCCATCCGGATGGCCTTGAATCCTTCGGCCATCTTGACCATGTGCCCTTCGAACAGGCCCAGGCCGATCGATGGCGCATCCTGGAACAGGTGATTGACCCATGGGAACGGGTACGGATTGTACGGGTACGTGGATCCGTACACCGAGCTGCAGCCGGTCGCGTTGCTGAAGCCCAGGTGGGCGCGGCCGGTCCCCGTAGTTCCCACCTCGTATTTCCATTTGAGATCCTTGAGCTTGTTCAGCAGCCCTGAGATCCATGTCAGCCACTGCTTGTCGATGGGCTCGCCCGCGGCACCTCCTTCGAGCTCCCGCGCCAGCTCCGAGAGGGTGAGATCCCCCTGGCCGTGCCGCTCGATGGCCGCCCGGACGCGCCCCGCGTCTGCAATATCCACCATGGCGGAGAGTTCCATGCGCACGTGCTGTTCCAGCCGCTCGATGAGCTCCGTCACGTAGGTCACGTGCTTCCTCACCCGCCTCTGCATGAGCGCGGTTACGGTGGCCGTAAAGAGGTGAAGAATCGATTTCTCGCCGCATCCCGGACAGGCCCCGTCGCCGCCGACCATGGAGCGGTAGGCGTCCTTGTCCAGCAGCAGGGTTTCCAGCGCCCCGATCTTTTCATCGATGTCGTCGATGCGCATGTCCTCCGGCCGGGTAGTAGGCAGGTCTTTCCAGAACTCCCAGTCCCGTCGCATCGCGGCAACGCTCTCGGGGGTCTGATCCACGATCCGCAGTGCGTTGTCCTCGCACACGTCCACACAGGCCATGCAGCCCTTGCAGGCGTCCGGGTTGATCGTGAGGGAGAACAGGCCCCCGGAGCCGGGCTGGAGCTTCTCTTTGACGTGGTAGTAGGGAGCGGTCAGCGCAAACTTGAAGTCCCCCATCGAGTCACGGAACCAGGAGAACTCCTCCGCCAGCTCTTCGCGTTGGCCGTCGGGACTCTCGTCGATAACCTCCTTGATGGCCTGGTCCAGGAGCGGCCTGAGGTCCGCGCCCTTGCCGTCCGCGCCCTGTGCGGAAGCCCGGATCTTCTGTTCTGCGGTGCGCACCGCCTGCCGGAGGTGCTTGGTTTCGTGCCCGTTCTTCTCGACACGCTGGATGGTCGTCTCGAAGGCATCGGCCATGCCGGTCACCAGACCGGGGATGGCGCTGTCGGGGCAAACGCTGAAGCACTTGTTGCAGCCGGTGCAGTTCTCGGGAACCCATTCCGGGTGCTGGAAGCGGGTTCGGGTCATGTCCTGGAAGACCCCCGTGGAAGCGGGCATGAGGCTCATGGCGCTGAACACGTCGGCGATGGTATCGTTGGGCCGGCCGCCGCGATAGAAGGAGCCGGTCTGTTCCCAGAAGCGGTGGATGTCGGTCCTGCGGTCGGCGCTCACCGGCATGCGTTTCAGCATGGCCGGCAGCGGCGGCGTCTGCCTGATCTGGATCTCCCGCTCCCGATCGATCGGCTTCTCGATGATTTCGGTGACCTCGTCGAATCCGCGCCGCACCACGCGCACGTTCTGCTCGACGATATGCGCGCCCCGGCCGCCGAACTTCTTCTCCAGCTGGCTCTGGATCGCCTTGAACAGGGTCTCTTCGGTGAACCGGCTCGCGCTCATGAGCGGCGAGGTCGCGAAGAAGGCGCCCTGGAAGGCGTTGCCCTGCATGCGCAGGCGCAACTCGGGGTCGGTGGCTTCCTCGCGGGCGATCTTGAAGGCATCGAGGTAGAAGACCCGGATTCCCCGGTCGACCATGTCCTTCTGCTTGGCCGCAGGTATGGACCCCCACACGGCTTCGGGGCTGCCGAGGTCGCTCTGGATCACGAAGACCCCGCCTTCCTTCAATCCGAGCAGGGGATCGGAGTGACTCAGCACGTGCGGATCCGGGGAGAGCACGACGTCCACGAACTCGTACTCGCAGTTGATGCGGATGGGCTCCGGCGCCACCGACAGGTAGTAGGTGGTCGGCTGACCCTTCTTTTCGGACCCGTACTTGGGGTTCGCCCTGAGGTTGTAGCCCAGGAGCTCGTAGAGCGTGACCGCCAGGTTCTTGCCCGTGGTCATGGCGCCCCATCCCCCGACCGAGTGCATGCGCACGGTGATGGCGCCTTCGGGCAGGAGGTTGGGGTTTTCGCTTCCCCGCAGGCCCAGCTCCTTGATGTGCGGATAGTGCTCGCGGATCTCCTGCTGGTAGATCTCGTGCTTGGGCGTGAAGGGCACCTCATGCAGGAAATCCACCGAGAGATAGTAGAACTTCCTGTGCGCGCCGTCGGGAAGCATGTTCTCCACCGCGCCGATCAGCCCTTCGGGCTGGAGGTCGCGGCTGCCCAGGCCGTAGCAGCCCGAATACAACGGCGGGGCATCCTGGGGCTTGCGGTACGCCGCATAGCCCGGATAGGGCAGCCCGTCGCGGGAGTTGCCGTTCTCGATGCACTTGCCGATGGTCGAGCGGATCTCGCACATCAGGGGAAGATCTTCGGCGAGGGGCTGGTCGATGCGCTCCAGCACCGCCACCCCCTTGCGGCCTTGGAGCAGAGGGCCGATCCGGTCACCGGGGAAGGGCCGGAACATGGTCAAGTTGATCACGCCCACCTTGACGCCGCGCCTGGAGCGCAGGTAGTCGGCGACCGCCTCGGCCGTGCCGATCATGCTGCCCTGACCCAGGAGGACGTACTCCGCATCCTCGCAGCGATAGGGGCAGACGCGCCGGTAGGTCCGCCCGGTAAGCTGCGCGTACTCGGCCATGCACTGATCGGCGAGCTCGCGTACGTGGTCGAAGAAGTAGGGACGCTGAGCAGCCACCGACTGCATGTAGGAATCCTGGTTCTGGACCGGACCGGCCAGAACCGGGTTGTCCACGTCCCAGAGAATGGGCACCCGGCGACGGCTCTCGCCGTACATGATTTGCTGCCCCGGCGTCGGGGTTTCGATCATGTCTTCGGGGCGACCGAGAAACTCCGCGATGAGCTCGCGTTCCGGCACCTTCATGCTCTCCAGCAGGTGCGTCGTCAGGAACCCGTCCTGCGCCACGATCCCCGGCGTCAGCGACAGCTCCGCGATCTTGCGGGTGATGAGATTGAGGTCCGCCGCCTCCTGGGCGTTCTTGGCCATGACCTGGATGAAGCCGGTGTCGCTGACCAGATGGTAGTCGTCGTGACCGGCGTGGACGTTCAAGGTGGACTTGGTGAGCGCGCGGCAGCCCATGTTCAGGATGTAGGGCAGGCGTTTGCCGGCCGCGGCATAGAGGGATTCGTGCATGTAGGCGATGCCCTGGCTGGAAGAGAAGTTGCTCGCCCGCAGACCGCTCATGGACATGCCGGCGGTGACGCCGGCGGCGGCATGCTCACCTTCGGGCTCGAAGAAGATGAGCGGGCGCCCGGAGATGTTGATGTGGCCCTCCGCGGCGGCTTCCGCCCAGTATTCCCCCATCTGCGTGGAGGGGGTGACCGGGAAGGCCCCCGCGGCGTCGCTGGACTCGCGCTCGCACATGATGATCGCGGAGTTTCCGTCCAACGCCGCGGGTATGCCCGGGTACTTGGGCTCGCTCTTTTGTTTCCTGCTCATGGTTCCATTCCTTCCTGGTCGTACCCTGCCGCAAGCGTAGAGATCACCCCGGCTCGATCGGCAGCGGCGTGCTTCGTATGATCCTCTTGGCGGCGCTGCCTTTCGTGATCTTTCCGTCTTCGATCCATACCAGCGCTCCGGTGGGACAACTGTCGATGAGCTCGCGGGTGGCCAGATGGTTCTTCGAGTAGTCGATCTCCGCAAGATTGTCCCTGACCCGGATCAGACCCTCCGGCGCGTTCAAGACGCAGCGCTGGCAGCCGTCACAGGCCACCTCGCACTCCGCCAACGCTTCCTCGCCCTTCTGTCGGTTCTTGCAGGCGACCCAGAGCTTGCGGCTCACCGGCTGCAGACTGAACAGCTCCAGCGGACAGGCCTTCACGCAGTCGCCGCAGCCGGTGCACTTGTCTTCGTCGATCACGGGAAGCCCGACCTCGTTCAGGTGGATGGCATCGAAGATGCAGGCGCGCTCGCAGTCTCCCAGACCCAGACAGCCCCACGGGCAGGCCTTGCCTCCGCCGCCGGCGGCGAACGCCGCCGCGCAGGAATCCAGGCCCCTGTATCGCGCCCGCATCCTGGCGACGTGGCTGCCCCCCTGGCAGGCGAGGCGCGCTACGACCTTCTCCTCTTCCCCGACCAGGACGCCCAGGTAGTCCGCGATTCTCTGGTTCGCCTCAGGGGAGTTGACCCTGCATTTTGACGGCGGCGCCTCGCCTTTGACCACGGCCTCGGCGAACGCGCGGCATCCCGGGTACCCGCAGGCACCGCAGTTGACCGCGGGCAGCATCTGTTCGACCTTGTCGATCCGGGGGTCTTCGTAGACGTAGAGTTTGCGCACCGCCACGGCGATGAGGGCGGAAAGAAACGCCCCGAGCGCCGCCATATAGAACACGGCCAACAGAAGATCAGCAAACATGGCCATCCGGACCTACGCGCTTCGGGTGCAATCGACAAACCCTATATTCATATTCTGCTACGGGGGGGAGCGATCGACAAGACGAAAGCCGGTCGACCCGGAGGGCCCACCGGCATCGTTGCTGCCGTATTGTGAGGGCGCGGTGGCCCCGGATGGTATTATATTGAAGAGAGGAGGCGCGACGAACGTGCGGCGTCGGTTGCCCAGGGCGATTTGTCTTTCGGCGGAAAGGTGAGAAGGTCTCAGGATGAAGCGTCTGAAGATCGAGCAAGCGTGGCTCAGGAGGCTGATGCCGGACGGCTTTCCGGCACAAACCTCGACCCTGATCACGGGTCCCGGCGGGTCCGGCAAACCCCTGATCGGGAACCTGCTGGCGGCTGCCTGGCTTCGGCAGGGAGGCAGCGTCGTGTTCATGTCCCTTCAGTATCCAAATCGTCAGTTCATCATCAGCGGGTTGAGGAAGGTCGCACAGCTGGAGCTGTCCGCATACGCAGCACGGTCAGCGTTCATCGAGCTCGATGCCACCTTGAAAGGCATCCAAACCGTGGCCCCTCGCAGCCTCAAGGCAAACCTGGTCATCCCGGACGTCTGGGATACCGCCATCGAACAGGCATGCTCCGCGGTGCCGGACGAGGGACCGGGCATCCTGGTCTTCGGTTCGGCGCTGAACCTGCTGCTGTTTTCGCCCACCTTCGCAAGCGCGGTCCTGGCGAGGATCAAGAAGACCATACGGGAGGACAAGCGCAGAACGTACCTCTTCTCCGTGAGCACCACGGCCAAGGAAGAGATGATCGCCGAGCTGGAGGCTGTCGCCGACAACCTGATCAGCTCCCGCGCGGTGACGAATCCCTTTCGGCTCTTCATGCAGATCGTGCGCCTGAAGAACAGCGCCTTCGCGCCCGAAGAGGTGGAGATTCCCTTTGCGTCGGACATGCTGGAGGAGGTGAAGGAAATCGCCGACCACAGCCGCAGGCGCGTGATTCCGCTGATCTCCGCGATCTGAGCGCCTTGCCTGGGCGGCGAGGAATGGAGGCAAGCGATGAAGAATGAGCGAGGGAACGGGCAGGACCATGCCTCGGAACAAGGTGCTCCGAAGGAAGCCGCGCTGTACGAGAAACTTCCTGAGAACAAGGTGCGCTGCAATCTGTGCGCGCACCGCTGCCTGATCGGGGAGGGACACAAGGGCATCTGTCGGGTGCGGGAGAACCGGGGAGGCACGCTGTATACCCTGGTCTATGGACGCACCATCAGCGAGCAGATCGATCCGATCGAGAAGAAGCCGCTGTACCACTTCTACCCGGGCTCACGGGCCTACTCCATCGCCACCCCCGGCTGCAATTTCCGCTGCCGGTGGTGCCAGAACTGGGAAATCTCACAGATGCCCCGAAAAGAGCACATGGCGAGCGGTCGGGATTCGCCCCCGCAGCAGGTCGTCGCCGCGGCCCGGGAGAGCGGGTGCCGGAGCGTCGCCTACACCTACACCGAGCCGACGGTCTTCTTCGAGTACGCCTACGACACGGCCCGTCTGGCGCATGCCGCGGGGCTGGCCAATCTGTACATCACCAACGGATTCATGACCCCGGAGATGCTGGAGACCTTCCGTCCCTACCTGGACGCAGCCAACGTCGACTTGAAGGCCTTCCGGGAGGAAACCTACCGCCGCTACACCGGCGGGCGGCTGGGCCCGATTCTCGAAAACATGAAGCTCATGAAGAAACTCGGCATCTGGCTGGAGGTCACCACCCTGGTGATCCCGGGCATCAACGACGAAGAGCAGGAGCTGCGTGATGCGGCGCGATTCGTGATCGGGGAACTGGGCGCCGAGACCCCCTGGCACATCAGCCGCTTCTTCCCGTCCTACGAGATGGCGGACCGACCTCCCACCCCGATGGGCACCCTGCGCAAGGCGCGGGAGATCGGCAAGGAGGAAGGGCTGCGCTACGTGTACCTGGGCAACGTCGGCGAAGAGAGCGACACTTTCTGCCACCACTGCGGCGAGCTGCTGGTCCGCCGCAGTGGCCACTCTCTCATCGAAAACCGCGTGCGCGACGGCCGCTGTCCTTCCTGCGGAACTCCAGTCGCCGGCATCGGGATGACGGGAGGGGCCTGAGCCGCCGAACGGCGGCGAGTGACGGGTTCGAAGGGACGCCCTGACCCCGGAGGTCTGGGTGTCGTTTCAGGCCGGCACTCGATCATCGCTTCTCTTGGGGAACCTTCGCACGTAGTACTTGTGGCCGTCGTGTGCGGTTTCGATGAGCAGGGTCCTCTCGCACAGCTCGCGGACGACCGACCAGTCGCTGCCGGCCGTGCGCAGAAACTCCCCGACTGCTTCCTCTCTCATGGGGTGCACGGCGGTGATGCTCAGCAGATCCTCCTCCGGGTTTCCGGTAGCGGCGAAGGCATTGCCCTCGTAGCCGATCAGGTACTCGACCCGACCCGCCTGCCTTGCCAGGATCTGATATGCCCTGTTCACGGTCTGTTCGTCAGGGGCGTGCACGCGCTTTTCCGCTGGAGGTCTGGTTGGGATGGCCAGATACGCGTTGGCAGGCTTGAGACGACGCAGGAACCCCGCGACGGCCTCCAGGTTCTCGACTCCGTCGTTCACGCCTTCGACGAGCATGGTCTCGGTGACGAGCTCGCCGCGGTACATGCTTCGGAACTCCAGCATGCCGTTCAGAATGGCATCGAGCTCAAGGCTCCTATGGGGCCTGTTTGTCCTGCGCCAGATCGGCTCTGTCGTGGAGTCGACCTTCAGGGAGACCCAATCGGCCTTCATCAACGCCGTTCTGACTTCCTCGCGCCACACGAGCGAGCCGTTGCTGATCACGGCGATCTTGATTCCCGTCGGCTTGAGGAGGTCAATGCTGCGGCCGAGATTTACGTCCAGGGTCGGCTCGCCGTCAGGCACGAACGTGAGATAGTCGATTGCTTGGGGGGCTTGTTGGGCCTCGCGGAGCTTGGCGTCGACCTCTCGCATGATCTCTTCCGGGTCATAGAAACCGCGCGGGTCTGTCTGGATGTTGAGAGTGCGCCCAACCTGGCAGTACACGCAGGAGTAGCTGCACACTTTCGGCGGGATATTGTTGACTCCCAGACTCCTGCCTAACCGTCGCGATGGAACCGGACCAAATGCGATCATCACCGTACCTCCTTTTCAGCGCGCTCCCGCACAGCTCCTTGGCCTGTGGGTTTAGGGGTGTGGGGTTCGACGGACTCCAGGATGGTGCGCGGTCTGGATCCGCTCGACGCGACCGGGCAGGCGTTGGACAGCGTCACGTGCATGACCACGTGGCCAGCCTCCGCCACAGCACGAAAGGCCTGCTCCAAGGCCCGAAAGACCGCCTCATCGTCACCGGCGACCAGTGTGCTCATGGCGCCCGGCTCGACGACCAGGCCGTGTGTCCGAAAAACCCGAAGCGTCTCGTCTATGGCCGGCGACAGCGAAGCCTGACGCAACGGATACACGCTCACCTCTGCTGAGATACCGATCATCTATGCACCTCCTCTCTCGTGGCTCAGGGCTTTCCCGCGTTCGCGCAATCGTCACAGAATACGCCTTTCACCGTGCCGTCGGAGCGTATTGCGACCCACCGCCTCGGGCGGTGTGACTCTCCGCATCCGGGACAACGAGCCTGCCCCTCGGAATCTCTGAGCCGGTCGATCCGGACGTATCCCTGGATCGAGGCCGGCTCCAGCTCCCTGTGGTACCGGTTGATCGCCTCGATGAGGGCCTGTGTCTGATTGCCCCCGTGATTGCGTTCAGCGATTTCCTTGAGCAGGGCGAGTTTGTCTACCGGAAAACGGAAGGAACGCAAAGTAGTCATCCCAATTCTTCCAACATCAACTTCATTTTCCTTGATTATAGTATACACAATTGTATATACTATTGTAAAGAAAGTCTGTGAATGTTCTAGGGTTTCTGGACCTTGCACATGCACCAGGAACGGTTCGAAACGTACTGTGGATGAGGTGAGAGACATGCTGCTGTTCGGCACCGTGTTGTTGGCGGGCCTGTTGGCGTGCGGGGTGACAACCCTGGGCATCTACGTCATCCGCCGTTATAGCGAGTGGGCCGATCGGAACGGAGCCTATTTCATGAGCTTTGCTGCAGGAGTGCTGATATCCGTTTCCTTCGTTCATATCGTCCCTCGATCCTTCGAGATGAATCCGCACGCCCCGGTCTTTCTCCTGCTCGGGTTCCTGGGGCTGTACCTCTCGAACCGTTTCTTGAAGACCTTCGTTTGCCACAAGCGTACAACGCGGGACCTCACCGTCGGCCTGATTCCGATGCTGGGGATTGCCTTTCACTCGTTCCTGGACGGTTTGATCTACTCCGTGACATTCAACGTCAGCGTCTTCACAGGGATCGTGGCTGCAATCGGGATGGTGTTGCACGAGTTTCCGGAAGGAATCGTGACCTTTGTGCTCCTGGACCGCAGCGGTTTCACCAAGCGCCAGTCCACGATTTACGCCTTCCTGGCGGCCGCCGTGACCACGCCGTTGGGAATCGTGGTCTCATATCCCTTCGTGCGCCAGATAGAGCCGGGCACGCTGGGGTTGCTGCTCGCACTTTCCGCGGGTGCCCTGATCTACGTCGGTGCCTCTCACCTGCTGCCCGCGGTCGAACAGGAAAACAAGCGGTACACGCTGATCGCCCTGGCCACCGGGATCCTGGTGGCCGTCGGGATCGTGCTCTCCAAGTGATGGCGGATCGGCGCCGGACATCCGTGCCAAACGGCCGCCGGTTTTCCGGCACTCGGCGAGAAGCTGGCGTAGTCCGCTACGCTCTGCCTGGCATCGTAGAACACCGGCACGACGGACTGCGGATGGATCACGCGATGCCGGTTCTACGGCAGCTTCAGGAGGCGCGCCGCGTTGTCGCCCAGGATCTTCCGTTTGGCGGCCTCATCGATATCGCTCTCCGAGATCAGAGCCGGATCGGTGCCCTCCCACCCATAGAGGACCCTGTCGGGTCCGATATGCTCGACCGCCCTGCGGATGAGATCGCTCGGTTCCACCCGAGGCAGCAATCGGGAACAGAAGAATGGCAGATAGGCCGTATCGAGGTAGAGATTGGGATGTTTGGCTGCAATGATGATCGTCTCGTTGTGACAGGTGCCTCCCAGGTGGGCGACCACGATCGGCAGCTCCGGGAACTCAAATGCGACCTCGTCGACCCCGAACACGGGACACCCGTATCGTGCAAGATGGGCGATCCCGAACTCCCGGGAGAATGACACCACTCCGCAGTGGAAGAGAATCGGGATCGCGAGCTCCTGGCAGGTCTCGTAGACCGGAAACAGCCGTTTCTCCTCGGGAGAGAAGTGCTGGACCAGGGGCTGGAACTTCACGCCTGTCACGGTGCGGTCCTTCACCATCCTGCGCAAACGCCTCACCTGCTTCGGAATGTCCTCGAGCAGGCCAAGCCAGGCGAACGCCGCGAAAGCATCCGGACGTTCCCGGGCCAGCGCGAGGCCCTTGGCTTCATCCTCTTCCCCTACGGATAGAAGCACGGAAAGGTCGAACCCCATGCGCTGGTTCCTCTCGACGATGCCTTCCTCGTAGTGATCATGGAAGTTGATGACCCTCACGGTTTTTCCTCCCGCTACCGTCTGTCCGGACATCGAACCCGCTATCTCAGCTGATCAGCGCTATCTCTTCCCGCGCAGCGACCTGCCTGCCCTGCTGAGCGAAGAGCTTGGACACCACCCCTTCCCGCGGAGCCACCACGTCGTTTTCCATGGTCATGAACTCCACGACCGCCACCACCTCTCCCTGCCGCACGGCCTGTCCCTCCCGGACGGGCAGGCGCGTCAGGATCCCGGGCACGGGTGCCAGCACGGGCGTCGCTGGTGCGGCAGCAGCGGCTGCGGGCGGGGCTGGCCGGGCCGCCGCCGCCGGGGTCGCCGACGCCGGTGCCGCCGGTTCGCCTTGTCCCGGCTTTCGTTTGCGCACTCCGATCTTGCCCTCGCCCTTCAGGAAGGCGATGCCCTTCTCCAGGCAGGTGGCGGCGATGAAGAGGTTCTCGTCGGTTTCCGGAAGCCCTGCCGCAGCCAGCCGGCTCCGGGCCGCGGGAATGCCTTTCTTGGGGTCCTCGTCATTGATTTCCAGGGGGCTGCGGCTCGTGGCCGGGAGCCCGAGCTGCTCGGAGGCGAGCTTCACGATTTCGGGGTCCGGAGCCGTCGGGGTCTTGCCGAAGTACCCGAGCACCATCTTGCCGTAGCCTTCGACGATCTTCTTCCACGGGCCGAGCACCGCGTTGTTGAAGGCCTGCTGGAAGTAGAACTGCGACACCGGGGTCACAGAGGTGCCGAACCCGCCCCGGCCCACCACCTCGCCCATGGCCGCGATGACCTGGGGGTACTTGTCCAGGATGCCGCAGTCCCGCATCATCTGGGTGTTCGCGGTCAGGGCACCGCCGGGCATGGGTGAGAAGGGAATCATCGGTTCCACCGTGAGGGCTTCGGGAGGAAGGAAGTAGTCCTTCATGCACTCCTTCAGGACCTCCTCGGCTTCCAGGATCCTGCCGATGTCGATGTCCAGATCATACTCGGTGCCTCTCAAGGCATGCCACATGACCACGACATCCGGCTGGGCGGTGCCCCCGGAGACCGGGGCCAGGGACAGGTCGATGCCGTCCGCCCCGGCGTCCAAGGCGGCCTTGTACGCGATCACGCTCGTGCCCGCAGTCTCGTGCGTGTGGAAGCGCAA
>JAFGFV010000193.1 GCA_016930895.1 Spirochaetales bacterium
GACAGCGCCCATTCCCATCCGCCGCCGCTTTCTCTCCTTCCCCGGGAGCGTCTACGTGAAGGTCGCCGAAGGGTGCAGCAACCGCTGCAGCTACTGCGCGATCCCCTTGATCCGTGGCGAGTTGGTCAGTCGCCCGCAGGAGGAGATCCTCGAAGAGATCCGCCGCCTCCTGGAGGGCGGGGCTTTCGAGATTATCCTGATCGCCCAGGATCTGGCCTCCTTCGGTCTGGACCGGGGCCGCGGCGAGCTCCTCGCCCTGGTGGAAAGGATCAGCCGCCTCCCCGGGCGTTTCTGGCTCAGGCTCTTGTACCTGCACCCGGACCGGCTCCCCGAGGGGCTGCTGGAGCTGGTGGCGGCGGATCCGCGCCTCCTGCCGTACTTCGATCTGCCGTTCCAGCATGCCTCCAGCGGGCTGCTGAGGCGCATGGGCCGCCGGGGCTCCAGCGCCGCCTACCTGGAGCTCGTTCAGGGGATTCGCCGGAGGCTGCCCGAGGCGGTGCTGCGCTCGACCTTCCTGGTCGGGTTCCCCGGCGAGAGCCGAGAGGATTTCCAGGAGCTCGAGGCCTTCCAGCAGTCCGCCGAGCTGGACTGGGTGGGGGTGTTCACGTATTCCAGGGAGGAGGGCACCGTCGCTGCGGCCCTGGGTCCCCGTGTCCCCGAGGCGGAGGCACGGCGCAGGAAGCAGACCCTCGAGCGGGCTCAGGAGGCGATTACCGCCCGCCGTCTCGAGCGGCAGGTGGGCCGCGTTCTGGAGGTGCTGATCGAGGAGGCCGTCCAGGGCGAAGGGCTGTATTTGGGGCGGGCGTACCTGCAGGCTCCAGAGGTGGACGGCCTGGTCGTGGTCAAGGGGGCCGGGCTCGAGGCCGGTTCCGTGGTGCCGGTGCGCATCACCGGGTGCCGGGGCGTGGATCTCGAGGGGGCGGAGCTCCGTGGGCGCTGAGAGCGGCCGCCAGCCCGAGTACATGGAGGCCCTGAACCCGCAGCAGCGGGCGGCGGTGCTCCACCACGGTCCCCCCCTGCTCATCCTGGCCGGGGCGGGCAGCGGCAAGACCCGGGTCGTCACCACCAAGATCGCCTACCTGATTGGCCGGCAGGGCTACGATCCCGCCTCGATTCTGGCGGTGGCGTTCACGAACAAGGCGGCCGAAGAGATGAGGAGCCGGGTGCAGGCCCTGGACCCGGCGGCCGGCCAGGTGACCATTCGGACTTTTCACAGCTTCGGGGCCTGGGTCCTGCGCCGCTTCGGCGAAGCCATCGGCGTGCCGCGGAGCTTCACGATCTACGACGATGAGGATTCCCTGGGGGTTCTCAAGGTGGTGCTCGGGGACAGGCTGCCCCACGCCCGGCTCAAGGAGCTGGCCGCGACCGTGGCCAGGGCCAAGGATCAGTGCCTGTTGCCTGATTGGGCCCCGCCCGCCGGAGCGGGGCAGCCGCCCGCCGGAGCGGGGCAGCCGCCCGCCGGAGCGGGGCAGCCGCCCGCCGGAGCGGGGCCCGCGGTGCGCGGCCCGGACGCCCTGGCCGCCGCGCGGGACCTCCAGGAGGTGGACTTTTCGGAGGCTTACCGGCTGTACCAGGAGCGCCTGGAGGCCTGCGGCTGCCTGGACTTCGGGGACCTGATCGCCCGGAGCGTGCGGCTGCTTGAGACCGTACCGGAGGTCCGCCGGCGGCTCCAGGAGCGCTTTCGGGCGGTGCTCGTGGACGAGTACCAGGACTCCAACTTCGCCCAGTTCCGGCTCCTCCAGGCTCTGTACGACGGTTCGAACTACCTGTGCGTGGTCGGGGACGAGGACCAGTCGATCTACAGCTTCCGGGGGGCGGAGCTGGCGAACATCCTGCAGTTCAACCGGCAGTTCCCGGGCAGCGAGATCATCCGGCTGGAGGAGAACTATCGCTCGACCCGCAACATCCTGGAGGTGGCCACCCGGGTCGTGGAGCACAACCGGGACCGCCTGGGCAAGACCCTCTGGACACGAAAGGGGGAGGGCGCGCCGGTGGTGCTGGCCCAGCTGGACACCCAGGACGAAGAGGCCCGCTTCTGCGCCGACACCCTGGGCGACAGGCGTTTCGACGAGACCGCCATCCTGTACCGCATGAACTTCCAGTCCCGGGTGTTCGAAACCCTGTTCGCCCGGCTGGGAATCCCCTTCCGGGTGGTGGGCACCGTGCGCTTCTACGAGCGGGAGGAGATCAAGGACGCCCTGGCCTATCTGAACCTGCTCGCAAACCCGGCGGACGAGCTGGCCTTCCGCAGGGCGGTCAGCAAGCCCCGCCGGGGGGTCGGGGAACGGAGCCTGGAGCGGATCGCCGAGCGCCGGGGACGGGGCGGAGGAAGCCTGCTCGAGGCTGCCCGGCAGGCCCTCGGCGGGTTGCCCGCCCGGGCCGCCGTTGCCCTCAAAGGGCTGGTCGGGCTGCTCGAAGAGCTCGGCCGCCTGCTCGACCGCGAGCCCGCCGGCTCTCTGGGAGAGGTGGTTCGACGCCTGGTCGCGGAATCCGGGCTCCTGGAGCTGTACCGGGAGCGCGACCTCGGCGACGGGACCGAGAAGGTTAAGAATCTCGAGGAGCTGGTCAGCGCCACGGCGGAGTACAGCGGCTCCCGGGAGGGCCTGAGCGCCTTTCTGGAGTCCCTGGCCCTC
>JAFGFV010000194.1 GCA_016930895.1 Spirochaetales bacterium
CGGGCGGCTAGGCGGGAGGCGTACTCCCGGTTCTGCTCCAGGGTGGTGTTGAGCACGGTGTTCAGATGGATGATGATGCGGTTCCACAGCAACCGGCGCTTGCGTCGGGCCTGCTCCGCCCGCATGGCGTACACCGCTTCCATGAACACGCTCTCCAGGGCCACCATCCGCTGGATGCGGCCCTGCTCGTCCCGCTGGACCCGGGAGGAGGGCACCTCGACCAGGGCCACCAGGCGCTCGTCCCGGGGGTTCTCCCGGGCCTGGAGGTGAAGGAGGTGCACGGACTCGCTGGCATACAGGAGCTCCTGCTCGAAGCGCTCCAGGCGGTGCAGGCGCAGCTCCCGCCAGCTTCGCGGGTTGATGCCGCGTCGGCTCGGGTCCTCCTGCCAGCCTCCGCCGGGGCTGGGCGCGAAGCTCAGGAAGTGCTGCCGCCCGTCGGGGCGCAGGGAGCCGAGAGCGACCCACCGGACCGGGAGCGGGGTGGCTGCCAGGGACGCCCTGAGGGCTTCCTCCTTGTCCTCTGCGCCCGGGCGGCTCTCGGCGAGCAGGACCACCTCCGGAGGAGTTGCGGCGCCCGCGCACAGGGTGTGCAGCCCGGAGAGCAGGGCGGCGAAGCTCTCGGGAGCGACCACCGCGACCAGGGTCTCCACCGTCTCCCCGGGCCGAACAGCCTTGCCGCGCAGGGAGCGGGACCGGCCGGACTTGGGGGCTCCAGGGTCGTTAGACGGCGGCGCCGCGGCCCGGACCCGGCACAGGAGCTGTCCGGCGGCCTCGAGGAGCTCGCAGGACAGGAAGCGGCGGTCGCGGGTGAAACGCCGCCCGAGGATCTCCAGGGCCAGAGCGCGCTCGGTCTGGGGGCTCCGCAGGACGCTGTGGATCAGGTCCGCCGACACGTGGTGTCCCGTGCTGACCAGGGTGTCCGCCAGGCGGCGGTAGATCCGAGGCTGGTCCCGGTGGCGGGCCAGGAGCCCCAGGATCTTACCGACCTTCTCGTGCTTCTCCCTCTTCCAGCTCTCCAGCGCCTCCCGGTCCACGAGCTGATAGCGGGCGTTGATGGCGGCGTCGCTGAGGGAGGGGTTCTGGAGCTGGCTCAGCAAGGCGACCTCGTCGAGGCGGTCGGCCACTCTGCGCTGCTCTGCCGGGGGGAGCGGGAAGCGCTGCAGGGCGAACAGGGAGGCGCGTAGGAGCTCCTGCTTGGCCTCGGCGTCGGCGTGGGACTTGTATACCCGCAGGAGCGCGGCGGTGCGCTCGTCGTCCGTGGCCCGCTCGGGGAGGTACCATCTCAGGGCCCGGTGGAGGCTGGACACGAAGGGTTCCGGAAGCCCCTTCTCCCGCTCGCCCTGCCGGCGGAAGTAGTGGGAGAGCAGCTCCTGGAAGGAGGCCGGGCGAGTGAGCTCCTCCGGGCTCACCGGGGCACCGGCGAACAGCCGTTCGACGTCCGCGTAGGCCTCCACGGCCTTCGCGACTACTGCGCTGAAGGCCCCCTGGAGCTCCGGACTGGCGGCGGCCAGGGCCAGCATCTCGTCGAGGGCGGCCTGTCCGGGCCGGTCGTGGTCGTACCCCAGAAAGTGGGACAGGTACTCCTGCTCCAGGACGCTCCACTGTTCGTCGAGCGTGGCAGGCTCCTGGAGAGAGTCCCCGTGGGTTCCCTCGGCGCCCTCCGGCGCCCCCTCCGTGTCCGGGGGTTCCCTCGATTCCATGACGAGCAGGGGCTGCCCCGCCGCGACCTGCTCGCCCGGTCGCACCCGGAGCTCCCGGACCGTGCCGGCCTGCGGAGCGGCCACGACCATCTCCATCTTCATGGCCTCCAGGACCACCAGGACCTCCCCCTTTGTCACGCTCTGGGACTCCCGAACCGGGACGGAGAGGACCAGGGCGGGCGAAGGCGCCCGCACCGTGCCGCCGGTGTCTATCTCCACCTCGTAGGGGATGCCGTCGACTTCGACCAGGAGCCGATCCCCGCGTTCGACGCTCTGGATCACGTGCCGCGCGTTTCCGGCCGTGAAGAGGGCCTCCTGCTCCCGGGGCAGGTAGGCCACGGCCTGGAGGGCGTCGCCGGCTTTGAGATGGTAGCGGTGAATGCCCACCGCCTGCACGAGGAAGCGGTGGTGCCGGCCCTGGGCCTTGAGGGCCACCTCGAGGCCCGGCCACCGGCTGATGCTGCGCGGGTAGCCGCCGGCTGCCAGCTGCTGCTGGAAGTTGGCCAGTTCCTCCCGGGAGGCCTTGAGATACCGCTCGACCGCAGCGGCGGCCAGGGCCACGCCCCAGCGGCTGCGGCTGATCAGATCGGTCCCGCGAGCCAGGAGCTCTTCGACGTACCGGGTGTGGACTCCCCCCGCCTGGACCTCGGGCTGGCGAAGGAGCTCGATCAAGAACGCGCGGTTGCTCGCGCCGCCCCGGATCTTGAGCCGCATCTCCCGCAGGGCCCGGCTCAGCCGGGCCAGGGCCATGGGGCGGGTAGGGGCGAAGGCGACGATCTTGGCGATCATGGAGTCGAACTCCGGCGGGATGTCGCTGCCCTGTTCCACTCCCGAGTCCACCCGGACCCCGGGGCCCGAGGGCATGGACAGGCGGATCACCCGCCCGGGGGACGGGGCGAAGCCCCGCTCCGGGTCTTCGGCGTTCAGGCGGGCCTCGAGCGCGACCCCCTGGCGCTGGGGCCTTTCCGCGGAAATCCGACCTCCCATGGCCACCTGGATCTGGCCCTGCACCAGGTCGACCCCGTAGGCCTGCTCGGTGATGGGGTGCTCCACCTGCAGCCGGGTGTTGACCTCCATGAAGTAGTGGCGCTCATCCTTCCCGTCTCCCGGATTTTCGTACAGGAACTCGACCGTGCCGGCGCTCTCGTAGCCTGCCGCCCGGGCCAGGGTAACGGCGGAGGCCTCCACGGCCTCGAGGAGGGCGTCACCGAGCCCTGCCGGCGGAGTCTCCTCGATGATCTTCTGGTTGCGCCGCTGAAGCGAGCAGTCGCGGACTCCGTAGCTCTGGACCGTGCCGAAGCGGTCCGCCAGGACCTGCACTTCCAGGTGGCGGCCCCGCTCCACGAGCCGCTCGATGAACACCCGGTCGCTTCCCGCGACCCGCAGCGACTCCTCCCGGGCGGAGGCCAGGGCGCCTTCCAACTCCTGCAGGCGGTGGACCGCGCGAATGCCCCGCCCGCCGCCGGTGCCGGCGGCCTTGACGATGCAGGGAAGCCCGATCTGCTCGACCACCTGGCGCGCCTCCGCCGGCGACCCTACAGGGCTGCCGCTCCAGGGCACGACAGGCACCCCGGCGGACTGCGCCAGGCTCTTGGCCGCGATCTTGTCTCCTAGCAGGGCCATGGCCGCGGAGGAAGGTCCCAGGAACACCAGTCCCTGCGCCTCGAGCATGGCCACGAATCTCGCGTCTTCCGAGAGGAAGCCCCAGCCCGCCCAGGCGGCGGTGCACTCCGCTGCGCCGAGGGCCTTGAGGAGGAGCTCGCGGTTCAGGTACGGGGTCCCCCGGCCGGCAGCGGGGATGGGGAGGGGCAGGGCCTCGTCGGCCTGCCGGACGAACGGAGAGTCCTCGTCCGGAGGCACGTAGAAGGCCACCGCGCTCAGGCGGGTCCCGTACAGGGCGTTGTGCTCTGCAACGGCACGAATCAAGCGCACCGCGGCTTCCCCGCGGTTCAGGATTCCGATTCGCGCCGAAGGGCTCAAGACTGGCCGGTTCATCGCTGGCTACCTCAAGCAAGAACGCTACCAGACTGGCGGGGCACGTGAAAAGGGGGGCGTGGGGCCGGCGGGGGCCAGTCTCTAGTCGCCCAGGTAGCGGCAGGCGAGCCCCTCGAACCTCCCGAATCCTCGATCCGCGGTCACGAAGGTAGCGTCGTGGCGGATCGCGATGGAGGCGAGCAGGGCATCCGGGACGTCATTCCCGGCCGCCCCGGTGGCGAGGCACACGTGCTTGAAGATCCCGCAGGTCGTGGGATCGAGATCCGCCCTGACCGCGCGCTCTGGGCTCGAGGACGTCGACGAACACCCACGCTTCGTCAATGATCCAGATATATGTCAGTAGGCTGCGCCGGGCGGGGCAAGAAAAAGGCGGCCTCCCACGAGGGAGGCCGCCTGGTGATGCGATGCCGCCGATGGCCGGCGCAGCGCCGATGGCCGGACAGATCCCGGCCCACGCCCGCGGATTCTGCGGTCA
>JAFGFV010000195.1 GCA_016930895.1 Spirochaetales bacterium
CACCACGGGGCTGTCGAACCTGACCGTGTCGGCCCTGCGCCGCTTCATACCGGGGCGCATCCGGATGATGGTCGAGACCCTGATCATCGCCGCCTGGGTCATTCTGGTGGACATCGCCCTGAGGGCGTACCTTCCGGACATCTCCCGGCAGCTCGGACCGTACGTGGGGCTGATCATCACCAACTGCATCGTCATGGGCCGGGCCGAGGCCTTCGCCCTGTCGAACCCGGCGGGGCTGTCCCTGGTCGACGGCTTGGCGTCGGGCATCGGGTATTCCTACGTGCTGTTGATCATCGCCTTCCTGCGGGAGCTCCTGGGCTCCGGCTCGATCTGGGGCTTCCGCGTTCTGGGAGACTGGTGGGTCAACTGGAACATCATGATCATGGCCCCCGGGGGGTTCTTCATGCTGGCCCTGTTCATCTGGGTGGTGAAGGGGAGCTTCCTCAAGGAGAAGCAGGATGCCAAGGCGGCGGCCCCCGGTGGCAAGCAGGCCGGGCAGCCGACCGCCAGCGCGAGCGCGCCTGCAGGCGCTCAGGGAGGCAAGGCATGAGCGAAGGGCTTTTCGCTTTCGGGGTGTTCTTCGCTGCCATCTTCACCAGCAACATCCTGCTGACCAACTTCCTGGGGATGTGCTCGTTCCTGGCGGTTTCGCGGGAGGTCAAGACCTCGGTGGGTCTCGGCGCGGCGGTGATCTTCGTGATGGCGGTCACCAGCGTGCTGAACTGGCTCGTGTACTACTACATCCTGGTGCCGCTGGACATGGTGTACCTGCGCTACATCGCCTTCATCATCGTGATCGCCGCCTTCGTACAGCTGGTGGAGATGATCATCGAGCGGGTGTCCGACTCGCTGTACTCGGCGCTGGGAATCTTCCTGCCCCTGATCACTGTCAACTGCGCGATCCTAGGAGCGAGCCTGTTCATGGTGATCCGGGAGTACACCTTTGTGGCCTCCTTCGCCTACGGCGCGGGAAGCGGCATCGGCTGGGCCCTGGCCATCGTCGCCATGGCCGGGATCAGGACCAAGCTCAACATCCGCTCGAAGGTGCCCTACGGCCTGACCGGGGCGGGGATCGCCCTGATCATCGCCGGAATCATGGCCCTGGCCTTCATGGGCTTCGCGGGAATGATCAACATCACCTGAAACAGGGGAAGACGGTACTATGCTGACGACATTTCTGATCACCGTCGGAGCCATGGCCGCTTTGGGCACCGTCCTGGCGGTCCTGATGGTCATCGCGGACCTCACCGTCGGCAACTACGGAGAGGTCAAGATCACGATCAACGACTCCAAGGAGATGATCGTGCCCGGCGGGAAGCCTCTGCTCAGCACGCTGATGGCGGAGAAGCTGTTCATCCCCTCCGCCTGCGGCGGTCGGGGCTCATGCGGCTTCTGCAAGGTCAAGGTCACCTCGGATGTGGGCGACTACCTGGCCACGGAGCTGCCCTGGATCACCGAAGAGGAGAAGCAGCAGAACATCCGCCTGTCCTGCCAGATCAAGGCCAAGAAGGACCTGTCGATCTGGATTCCCGAGGAGCTGTTCAATGTCAAGGAGTACCGGACCCGGGTGGAGCGGATCCGGGACCTGACCCACGACATCAAGGAGGTCACTCTCAAGCTCATCGACCCGCCCGAGATCAACTTCCGGGCGGGGCAATACATCCAGTTCCAGACCCCGGAGTACGAGCTGTCTTCGGAGAGCGTGTACCGGGCCTACTCCTGCTCCTCCAACCCTTCCCAGAAGGACATCGTGGAGCTGGAGATCCGCCTGGTCCCCAACGGGATCTGCACGACCTACGTGTTCCAGTACATGCAAGAGGGGAACGAAGTCACCATCAACGGCCCCTACGGGGAGTTCTTCCTCCGGGACACAGACCGGGACATCGTGTTCATTGCCGGCGGATCGGGCAACGCCCCGATCACATCGATCCTCCTGAACATGGTGGAGAAGGGCATCCACCGCAAGGCCACCTACTTCTTCGGGGCGGTGTCCAAGCGGGACCTGTTTCTGGTCGAGGAGATGCGGGAGCTGGAGAAGCAGCTCCCCAACTTCAAGTACGTGCCGGCCTTGTCGAGGCCGGCGCCCGAGGACAACTGGACCGGGGAGACCGGGCTGATCACCGAGGTGCTGGGCCGGCATCTCACGAGCGGGGACAACGTCGAGGCCTACCTGTGCGGGAGCCCGGGCATGATCGACGCCAGCGTCAAGGTTCTGACCGCCAAGGGCATACCGGCGGATCTCATCTACTACGACAAGTTCGCGTGAGCGCCGGCGAGGAGCGAGTGTCATGAAGCAGACCGTGCAGATGGACCGGATCCAGGAAAAGATGGCCCCTGGGGTGATCACCCTCGAGGGGTTCTTGGGCGCTGACCGGCGCAAGCTCATCGACATCCTGCTCGAGGACGACGAGACGGTCAAGCGCCTGAACCTCACGCACCAGGGAATCGCACAGAGAATGATCGAGCTGCGGGATGCAGGGATGCGGGGTCTGGGCGAGCTCATCGAGGTCGCTCCGTACTTCGAGGTGCGCGTGGACTCGGTGCGGGGAAAGCTGCCCTGCCCCTTCGGCGATCCGGGCATCTTCCCCAAGACCAACATCACTGTGCGCAATCTCGAGCTCGACCGGGAGGTGGTCTTCACGGACCTGCACATTCACATGATCGGCTCCCACGGCTTCTACGAAGGCAAGGGCTCCAAGTTCCGCCTCGAGCCCGCAGAGCTGGCCGTGATCCTAAAGGTGGAGCCCGCCGGGCAGTAGCGGGGCCCGGGCGGAACGGCGCCGCCTGATAAATCCCGAGGAGGGTATCCCCGTGAAGCGAAGCAACGCACTGCTCAGCTTTCTCGTCAGGAAGGGCATGCCAGCGGCCCCCCGGCGCGTGCAGGGCCTGCCCCTCTCCCAGGGGGTGGAGATCCTCCGCGATCGCTTCGGCATCCCCCACGTGTTTGCCGAGAACGAGCGGGACCTGATGGTGGCGCAGGGTTTCCTGCACGCTCAGGAGCGGCTGTGGCAGATGGAGACCCTGCGCCGAGTCGCCGCCGGAACCCTCGCGGAGATCGCCGGAGAGGCGGCGGTGAGTCTCGACCACTTCAGCCGCCTGGCCGGCTTCTCCAACCTGCAGACCCGGGCCCTGGCCCGGCTCGGTCCGACGGAACGGGACCTGTTTCAGGGCTATGCCGACGGGGTGAACGCCTGTCTGGCCCTGTCCGGTGACGACCTGCCCCTGGAGTTCCGCTCTCTCAAGCTCACGCCCAGGCCCTATTCGGTCGAGGAGTTGGGCGCCACGATCCCGGTGAACTCCTGGTTTCTGCAGACCAACTACATGGAAGAGCTGATCGCATTGCTCGACCGGGAGACCCTGACCGGCGAGCAGTGGAACGAGCTGTTCGCCTCCGCCCCCGGGGAGAGCTTGCCCGTGGAAGGCTTCTTCGAGCGCTTCAGGGGGGTAAGGATCGCGCCCCTGCTTCCGGCGGCTCTGGCCTTCTATCCTTCCCTGGCCTCCTTGAGCGGCGGCAGCAACAGCTGGGTCGTGACCCGCGGGCCGGGGGGCAAGCCGCTCCTGTCCAACGACCCGCACCTGGACACCATGGTTCCCCAGGTCTGGTTCTTCTGTCACCTCCACTGTCCCACCCTCAACGTCGCGGGGGCGTCCATGCCCGGGCTTCCCGGGATCGTGATCGGCCGCAACGAGAGGGTCGCCTGGTCCATGACCAACGTGATGACCGACTGCACGGACCTCTACGTGTTGCCCGTGGATCCAGGGAACCCGACCCGCTACCGCGCGGGCGGCAAGACCCTGGAAATGGAGAGCCGCGGCGAGAGGATCCGGATCGCCGGCGGCGGGGAGCGGGAGGTCACGATCTACACGACGGTCCACGGACCCGTGATCACGGAGGTGAAGCCCGGCAGCGAGGCGGTCCTGGCCCTGAAATGGTACGGCACCCTGCCGGAGGAACGCTTCGAGGACACCACCCTGCGGGCATTGCTGGCTCTGCCCAGGGCCCGGGACGCGGCGCAGTTCGTGGCCGCCGCCCGAGAGGTGGCCTCGGTCGGACAGAACATGGTGTTCGCGGATGCCGACGGCGCCATCGGCAAGTGCGCCACCGGCAGGATACCCCGCCGGAGGGGCTACTCGGGCAGGCTGCCCGCCGACGGCTCGGGAG
>JAFGFV010000196.1 GCA_016930895.1 Spirochaetales bacterium
CCGGCACTTCCTGTTCTTCTACGACGACAACTTTGCCTCGAATCCCCGGCGGGCCAAGGAGCTGCTGCGGCGGATGATTGCGCGGGGCTTCGGCTTCAGTTGGATGACCCAGGTGCGGGCCGATGTGGCCCGGGACGAGGAGCTCCTGGACTTGATGGCGGAGGCAGGGTGCACCTACCTGTTCATCGGCTTCGAGTCGGCGGACCCCCAAGCCCTCCGGGAGATGCGCAAGGGCCAGTCCCTCTCCGAGATCGAGCAGGCGATCGCGGAAATCCGGCGCCGGAGGATCCACGTCCACGGCATGTTCGTGCTCGGCTTCGACGCCGACACTCCCGAGACGGTGCGGGCCACCGTGGACTTCGCTGCGGCGCGGTGCATCGACACGGTCCAGTTCCTGGCTCTGACCCCCATCCCCGGCACCGAGCTGTTCCGAAAGCTCGAGGGGGAGGGGCGGATCCTGGACCGGGAGTGGGGAACCTACGACGGCCTGCACGTCAAGCACCGGCCCCGGGGCTTCAGCCCCGCGGAGCTCCAGGCGGCCCTGGTCGAGGCGCACCGGCGTTTCTACACCCCGGGGCGGGTGCTGCAGCGCCTGTTCTCCGGCCGGGTCAGGGCCTTCTACCTCGCCCTGTTCGCCCGCTGGGAGATCCGGCGGTGGCTGCGCACGGAGCGGCCTTACCTGCGGGCCCTGCGGGAGGGCGCGGGACTGTCGGCATGGCCGAGGGCGGGGTCCTGAGAGCGCCGCCGCGCCCGAGGGGAGGAGCCCCGACGGGCCCGCGACGGGCGCAGGCAGGTAGGGGAGGGGGAGCAGCGTGGATTTCGAGAAGCTATTCCCCGGGGATCGGATCAACAAGCGCGAGCGCGTGCTCCGCATTCTGAATCACGAGCCCGTGGACCGGGCGGCCATCCACGAGCAGCTCAGCTACAACGGTCCCGTGGTCGGGCGGATCCTGGGCCGACCCATCCAGGGGTTTGACTACGGTCCCGCGGAGGTGGGGAACGCGATCCGGCGCACCCTGGATACGGGCTTCCCGATCTTCGAACGCAACGGGACCCGCAGGGAGAGGACCGCGGAGGGTTTCGTGATCCAGCACGACAACTGGACCAGCTGGCGGATCGCCCGCCCCTTCACCGACGAGTGCGGCGCGGCCCGATGGCTGAGGGCCCGCATCCGGAGCATGTCCCAGAGCGGCCTCAACGACCACACCGCGGTGCAGGTTGAGCGAGAGGGCTCTGCCGCGGGACCCGCGGTCTTCGACGCGGACCGCGTGCGGGAGGAGTACCGCCGGACCATGGGAGAGCTGCAGCGCCGGGTCGGGGAGAGCGTGATCATCGACTTCAGCTTCACGGGCTTCTGCGACCTTTTCGACGCCATGGGGCTGGAGATCTTCACCTTTTTCTCCCGCGACTATCCCAGCCTGCTGCAGGAGTACCTGGAGGTGGCCGTCGAAAACGAGCTGCAGCGGGTGCGGGCCGTGGCGGACCCGGCCCTTTCCCCAGTGATCCTGATCCCCGAGGACTTCGCCACCAAGCACGGGCCGATCTTCGAGCCTGCCTTCCTGAAGCGATACCACTACCCCTATGTCCGGCGCCTGGCCGAGGCGTGGCACGAGCTCGGCTACAAGGTGCTGTATCACTCCGACGGCAACTACCTGGAAGCCATTCCGGAGCTGACCGCCTGCGGGGTGGACGGCTTCTACTGCCTCGAGCCGGGCTGCGGGATGGAGATCGTGGAGCTGAAGGCGCGCTGGCCCGGCCTGGTCTGGGCGGGGGGCGTGGACGGGGTCGAGTTGATGGAGCGGGGCAGCCCGGAACAGGTCCGCCGGGAGGTGCGCCGCCACATCAGGAAGTCGGGGGTCCTCGAAACGGGCGGGATGCTCGTGGCCACCTCCAGCGAGATCAACCCCCTGATCCCCCCGGAGAACTTCTTAGCCATGGTGGAGGAGGTTGGGGCGAATCCCAACCCCGCCTTCGTGTCCAGCGAGACGGCTACCTGACCCGCCGCCGGCCTGTCCTTCCCCGGTTGAATCGCCCCATGGTATACTCCCCGCGTCCGAAGAGGGGCGCGCGTCGCGGCGGCCGAGCGCGGCCACCTCTGCGACGAGCACCGCCCTGGAGATTGCCTTCGAAGGAGCTGTTCCATGAGGAAACCCGAAAGCCGCAGGCCGGTCAGACCGATCGAGGAGGGGGACTGGAACATGGCCTACCTGTTCCCCCACGAGGTTGCGGAGGCGCGGGAGCGCCTGGGGCTGGTCATCCTGCCCCTGGCTCCGGTCGAGTGGCACGGGCCGCACATGACCATGGGCTGCGACCCGCTCCTGGCCCACGCCTTCGCCCGCCGGCTGGCTGCGGAGCTGCGCTGCCCGTATTTCCCGCCGCTGTTCGTCGGCACCGAGAGGGAACGCAGCCCCGAGATGCTGCGCTCGCTGGGGTTCTGGGGGCACGAGTACATCGAAGGCATGGACTTCCCCGCCAACCCCGTCGGCAGCCCCTACCTGCGGGAGGAGGTGTTCGCCGCGGTGGTGCGGGACACGGTGCGCGCCCTGTTCGAGCGCATGGGGTTCCACCGGGTGCTCATCGTCAACGGCCACGGGGCCGACAACCAGCGGGGGGTCCTCGACCGCTTCTGCGCGGAGTTCAACCAGGCCGGAAAGGGAGC
>JAFGFV010000197.1 GCA_016930895.1 Spirochaetales bacterium
AGGATGTGGCGTGCCCGCACCCGCTCCGGCTCGGTGAACTGCTCGGGGTGGGTGTCGTAGTAGGCCCGGGCGTCCTCGGGCGTGACGGTCACCGTGGGCCGGATATCCTCCTCGACGAACTCCTGGATCACGAGACCCCGCTCCAGGTCCCGGCGCAGCTCCGTCTGTTCGATGCCCAGCTCTCCGAGGGCCGTCTCGAAGGCTTCCTCACTCTCGAATTGCCCCTTCAGACTGCTCAACTGCTCCTCGACGGCCTCCTTGGAGGCCTCGTGCCCGGTCCGAAGGGCTTCCTGGTAAAGCAGCTCCGTGTCGATCAGCTTCTCCAGGGCTTCGGCGCGGAGGCGGGCCATCCGGACAGGGTCTGCAGACCCCTCGGCGTCCCCCCCCGCCAGGAGCAGCTGCTCGTAGCGTACCATCTCCAGGTCCAGGCTGGCGGCGTAGATCGGGCGGCCGTTCACCGTGGCCACCACCGGCCCGCCTGCGCCCTCCCGGGCGCACCCAGCAAAGCCCAGCGCCGATCCCACGGCCACCAGGACAAGGACCCGCGCCATCTGTGCTTTGTTCATGATCACTCCCATACAAAAATGGGAGGAGGCGCGGTGGCAAGCCCACCCCGCCTCCTCCCGTAGCGGCTCACGGGGACCGCGGGCCTACGCGGTCGTGTACTTGTCCCCCCTGCGCCGCCCGTTGATCACGGCCTGGGCCGCGGCCAGCCGGGCGATGGGCACCCGGTAGGGTGAGCAGGAGACGTAGTTCATCCCCACGTTGTAGCAGAACTCTATGGAGCTGGGATCTCCTCCATGCTCCCCGCAGATCCCGACCTTCAGGTCCGGCCGAGTCGAGCGGCCGCGCTCAGTGCCCAACTGGACCAGCTGTCCGACCCCTTCCTGGTCGAGAGCCTGGAAGGGGTCCTTTTCCAGGATCCCCTTCTCCACGTACTCCGGCAGGAACACCCCGGCGTCGTCCCGGGAGTAGCCGAAGGTCATTTGGGTGAGGTCGTTGGTCCCGAAGCTGAAGAACTCGGCCACCTTGGCCACCCGGTCGGCGGTCAGAGCCGCACGGGGAATCTCGATCATGGTCCCGATCTTGTAGTCCAGCTTGACCTTCTTCCGGGCCATAACCTCCTTCACGATCCGGTCGGCGCTCTCGTGGAGGATCCGCAGCTCCTCGTCCACCCCGACCAGGGGAATCATGATTTCGGGAAGCACCTTGACCCCCGCCTTGGCCACCTCGCAGGCCGCCTCCGCGATGCCCTGCACCTGCATGTCGTAGATCTCCGGATAGGTCACCCCGAGACGGCAGCCCCGGTGTCCGAGCATGGGGTTGAGCTCGTGGAGTGAATCGATCTTGGCCTGGAGCTTCTTGACCGTGATCCCGATCTTGTCCGCCAGGGCCTTGGTGTCCGCCGGGGTCTTGGGCACGAACTCGTGCAGCGGCGGATCCAGCAGGCGGATGGTAACCGGCAGCCCGTCCATGGCCTTGAAGATTCCCTTGAAGTCCCCCTTCTGCAGGGGCAGGAGCTTCTTGAGGGCCTTCTTGCGGGCTTCCAGGTCCTCCGCGACGATCATCTCCTGGAAGATCTCCAGGCGCCCTTCGTCGAAGAACATGTGCTCGGTCCGGGTCAGGCCGATGCCCTCCGCGCCGAAGCCTCGGGCGACCTTGGCGTCCCGGGGCAGGTCCGCGTTGGTCCGCACCCGGAAGCCCTTCTCCTTGAGGCCGGGACGTACGGCCGCCAAGCGCACCTCGTCGGCCCAGCTCAAGAACACGGCCAGCTCACCGGATACCTTGGCCTGCACCAGCTTGATCTCCCCCTCGAACACGTCGCCCGTGGAGCCGTCAATGGTCAACCAGTCCCCTTCCTTGTACTTCTTGCCGTCGATGGTGGCCACGTTCCCGGAAATCGCCACCGCCTTGCAGCCGGCCACGCACGGAGTCCCCATGCCCCGCGCCACCACCGCGGCGTGCGATGTCATACCGCCGGTGGAAGTCAGGATGCCCTGGGAGACGTGCATGCCCCCGATATCATCCGGGGAGGTTTCCCGGCGCACCAGGAGGACCTTGTGGCCCTTCTTGACCCACTCCTCCGCCTCGTCGGCGGTGAACACGATCTGGCCGGTGGCTGCACCGGGGGAGGCGTTCAGGCCCTTGGCCAGGGACTTGAGGCTCTTGCGCATCTTGGGATCGATCATGGGGTGCAGGAGCTGATCGAGCTGGTCCGGAGAAACCCGCTGCACCGCCTCCTCCTTGGTGATCAGCTTCTCCTTGACCATGTCGACCGCGATCTCGACCGCCGCCGGTCCCGTGCGCTTGCCCGTGCGGGTCTGCAGCAGATAGAGCTTGCCCTGCTGGATCGTGAACTCCATGTCCTGCATGTCCTTGTAGTGCTTCTCCAGGCGCAGGCGCACGTCGTTCAGCTCCTTGTAGATCTTGGGGTTCTTCTTGGCCAGGGACTTGAGGCTCAAAGGGGTGCGTATGCCGGCCACCACGTCCTCGCCCTGGGCGTTCATCAGGTATTCCCCGTAGAACTCGTTCTCCCCGGTGGAGGGGTCGCGGGTAAAACACACGCCCGTGCCGGAGTCATCGCCCAGGTTGCCGAACACCATGGTCTGAACGTTGACGGCGGTGCCGAGCAGCCCCTTGATCTCGTTGATCTGGCGGTAGCGAATGGCCCGCGGATTGTTCCAGGAACCGAACACGGCGTCGATCGCGGCCCACAGCTGCTTGGCCGGTTGCTGGGGGAACGCTTCCTTGGTGTGCTTCTTGTAGATCTCCTTGTAGCGCTTGACCACCTCCTGGAGGTCTGCGGCGTCCAGATCCAGGTCCTCTTCCACCCCCTTCTTCTTCTTGACGGCGTCCAGGGCGTGCTCGAAGGCGTCGTGCTCAATGCCCCGCACCACGCTTCCGAACATCTGGATGAAGCGCCGGTACGCATCCCAGGCAAAACGCTCGTTGCCCGACAGTCTGGCCAGACCCTCCACCGCAACGTCATTGAGGCCGAGGTTCAGGACCGTGTCCATCATCCCGGGCATGGACAGGGCCGCGCCCGAGCGCACGGAAACCAGGAGCGGGTCCTTCGGGTCTCCGAGCTTCTTGCCCATGAGCTTCTCGAGCCTCTGCAAGTGCTCTTGGACTTCCTTGTCCAGTCCCGCCGGATACTTGCGGTTGTTCTTATAGAACAGGTCACACACCTCGGCCGAGATCGTGAACCCGGGGGGCACCGGTATGCCGAGGTTGGTCATCTCGGCGAGGTTTGCCCCCTTGCCGCCCAACAGGCTCTTCATGCCGGCGCCGCCTTCTGCTTTGCCGGAGCCGAAGAAGTACACGAACTTCTGTTTTGCCATGCGATACCACCTTGTCCAGGATTTAGTGCAGATTTAACGTCAAAATAAATCAAATGGAAGGCAATGTCAACAAAACACGGACTGTCGCGGGGGGTCCCGGTGCTCAGACAAAAAAACCCCGACGCGCGCCGGGGTATATCTCACATCGGCGACTCTCGCCGCCTCACCTCCGCAAACCTGTCCGCGAGCCCCCCCTGGAACCTCTCGGTTCCAGGGGTGCCGGGGCTGGTCGGGTCGGGTCAGGCGATGTAGGACCGAAGCGTGTGGCTCCGGGAAGGATGCTGGAGGCGCTTCAACGCCTTCTTCTCGATCTGTCGGATTCTCTCCTTGGTCAGCTTGTAGCGGTTCCCGATCTCCTTGAGCGACATGGGCCGCTTGCCGTTGAGGCCGAAGCGGTACTGGATGATGTCCGACTCCTTCTGGCTGAGGGTGCTCAACACGTCGTTGATCTCTTCCTTGAGGGAACGATCGATCACCGAATCCGCCGGCGAGCTGTTGCGCTTGTCCACGACAAAGTCGCTCAGCAGCGAGGAGTCCTTCTCGTCGTAGATAGGAGTGTCCAGGGAGACCAGGTCCCGGGAAATGTTCAACAGCTCCGCGACGTGGTCCGGGTCCATGTCCAGCTGCCTGGCGACCTGCTCGATCTCCGACTCCCCGCGGGAACCTATCTGGAGCTCCTTGCGGACCTTCTCGATCTGCACGAGCTCGTTGGCCCTGTTCAGAGGCAGGCGAATCATGCGGGACTTTTCGCAGATGGCCTTGAGGATGGCCTGACGAATCCACCACACGGCGTAGGAGATGAAGTGATACCCCTTCTCCACGTCGAAGCGCTCGATGGCGTTCATGAGCCCGATGTTCCCTTCGCTGATCAAATCCGCCAGGGGCAGGCCCTGGTTCTGGTACTTCTTGGCCACGTTCACCACGAAGCGCAGGTTGGCCTGGACCAGCCGGTTCTTGGCTTCCACATCCCCGGTGGCCGCCCGGCGCGCGAGGTTCTCCTCCTGCTCCCGGGTCAAGAGCGGGATCCGGTTGATCTCCTTGAGATAGATGGAGAGAATATTCTCATCGCTGGACGCCGCGCGTGCAACGTCCCGCTGTGCGGTTCGCTGAGTGTTCATGGTTTTGGTCGCTACAGACATTTTGCCCTCCTGCGTTTTGTTATAGGGTAGCAATATGCGTGCCAAAACGTAGCCGAGGGTATCCTGTAACTCTTTGAATGAAAACGAATAAGAAGCCACTCAGCCCCGCGCGCAAATGCGACGGGGCCTAATGAGTCAAAATGTCACGGTTGCCCGTGGTCAGGGCGATTGTGGGTCAAAACAGACCAACCAGCAGCTCGTCCTCCCCCGGGGTGCGGCCGCAGCAGACCAGATAGGGCAGCCCGCTCCCGCAGAAGCACTTGTCTCCCGGCCCCACCCGCTTCCCGGTGGCAAAGTCCACACGCAGCACGGGATCCTCCAGATTTCCCTGAAAGAACAGGGGAAAGTCGATGCAGGTGTTCTTGAAGATCGCGCTCTTCTCCGCCGGGCTCTTGCCGTCCAGCACGCCGGAGGACTTGAGCTTGTCCCAGTAGCTGCGAATGATGTCCGCCAGCATGGTGCGTTCCGCCTCGCTCGACAGGGTCTTGCGGTTGAACCCCCGCAAGTAGCGCATCAGCTGCATCGAGTGGAACGCCTGCCAATCGTCCTGATCCGGGCAGGACTGCTTGGCCATCCCGTAGTCGTTGGCAAACCTGCCCAGCAGCTCGTACGTGTGTCGCTGGCGTTTGGCGCGATGCGCTGCGATCCAGCTGCGAACGGCGGAGTTCGACAACCCGAGACGCTTGAGCGCGATTCCCAAGTAGTAGAGAAGCTTGGCCAGGTCTTCGGAGCGGGTAACAGGGCAGCTGTGGAGCCCCTTGGCGAAGTGCAGCACCGCCCCCCCTGGGTCGTGCTTGGAAAGCTGCCGGATCCCACGATGAATGTCAGTCTGCCAGCGCTCCACTGCAGTCTACCGTTACCGCTAATTTACTGACGGAGCAAAGAGGACGGCAACTCGACCCCGCGAAAAAAAACTCGACAAGTTTGTATTGACGATTCTCGCACGGTGTCTGTATATTTTGCCGGAAATCATAACTATTCCGTACCGATCGCATTTACATCGAAGGCAGGAGGAAAAGGTGATGAAGATCAAACCCCTCGGAGACCGTGTGCTGGTCAAGATGCAGGAAGGGGAAACCAAGACCGCGGGGGGAATCTACATTCCCCAGACGGCCCAGGAGAAGACCCAGGAAGGCACAGTCCTAGCTGTGGGAGACGACGAGTCCATCAAGGTCAAGCCTAAGGACCGGGTTCTCTACGATAAGTACGCGGGATCAACCATCAAGGTGGGCGGCGAGGAGCAGCTGATCATCAAGATGGCGGACATCCTGGCCATCATCCAGTAAGCCGCAGGTAGCAGTGCGGCGGCGCTCTTTGGGGCGCCGTAGCGAATCCGCAAAGCAGGGAGAGCGTATCTGGGATTCAGGTACGCTCTTCTTGTTTCCGCATGTCGACCACGAAGTTCTCGAAGGCGTCCAGCACCCCTTTCTGCGAGGAGACCACCGTCCGCGCCGGCGGTAGAGACTCCAAAAAGAGGGCCCCGTACCGCCGCCGGGCGAGCCGCGAGTCCAGGATCAGGACGGCGCCACGGTCGTCCTTCCTGCGGATCAGGCGCCCGAAGCCCTGCCGGAGGCGTATGATTGCGTCGGGGAGCGAAAGCTGCGTGAAGGGGTTCCCGCCCGCCTTCTCCACCGCCTCCATCCGGGCGGCCACGACGGGGTCCGTCGGAACCCGAAACGGAAGCCGCGCCACGACCAGGACCTCCAGCGCCCGGCCCGGGGCGTCCACTCCTTCCCAGAACGAATCCGTCGCCAGAAGCACGCTGGAGATGGTCTCGCGAAAGCGGGTCAGCAGTCGGCTGCGCTCGTCCTCGCCCTGGCGGAGCAGAGGAATCCCAAGGCGACCCAGCTCAGGCGCGATGGCCGCGTAGGTTTCCTCGAGGAGCTCGTAGGAAGTGAACAGAACCAGGGCGCGCCCTTCGGAGATGGCGAGCGCTCGCCGCAGAAACTCCGCCAGGAAACCGCGGTAGCCCTCCTGGTCCGGCTCCGGGGCCTCGGCCGGGATCCCGAGGAACACGCCGCGCGCGTAGTCGAAGGGGGAAGGAAAGACCCCCTCGGCCGGCTCCCCCGGGGCGAGCTTCGACAGGCCCACGCGGCCCTTCCAGTAGTCGAAGCCGCCGCCCACGGTCAGCGTCGCCGAGGTGAACACCACGGTCGCGTAGGGCTCGTACACCGCTCGCCGCATCATGGGTGCCACGTCCAGGGGGGTGATCACGAAGCGGACGTACGGCTCGCTCCGCAGACTTTTGCGGCGCTCGATCCAGAAGATGTCGCTCTCCTGTTCCTCGTGGCGCAGGAACCGCTGACAGATCTCCGCCACCTGCAGCAGTCTCCGGACCTGGATTCTGAGCTCGACCACTACCGTGTCCTCTTCCAGCTCCGGCTCCAGCGACCGGGCCAGTCGGTCCTGTAGCGAGCTCAGCCCCGCCACCCCCGCCGCCAGCTCCCTCATCGGCTCGAAGAGCAGGGCCCGGGCCGCTCCCGCTCCCGCCCCCGGCTCCAGTCGTAGGCTGCTCTCCTGGCCCAGGAGCTCGAGAGCCAGTGCATCGAGCACCTGCGCCCTGTCCGCGATCCCGTCGACCGCCTCCCTGATCCGATCGGTCAGCTCCCCCCTGCCCAGGAGACGCTCCAACCCCACCACCAATCCACGGCGGCGGTTCTTGCGCTTGCGGAAGATCCTGGAGGCGTACTTGCCGACCTGCAACCGGCTGAAGGAGAGGGAGAAGTAGGAGGTCGCGCTCCTCTCCACGTTGTGGGCTTCGTCGAAGATGATCCGGTGAAAGGGAGGAAGCACCGCGGAGGACTCGAACCCGATACCCCCAAGCCGCAGCGAGAGATCCGAAAACAGGAGATGGTGGTTGGCCACCAGCAGCTTGGCCGCGGCGGCCTGCCGTCTGGCCTTGAGCACGAAACACCCCTCCCGATGGGGGCAGCGCAGGCCGAGGCAGGCGTCGGCCTCCGAGCACACCCGCGCCCAGAGCTCCTCCTCGGGGTAGAAGGGCAGCTCGCTTCGACTGCCGGTGGGAGTGTGTTGCGCCCAGGCCGCTATCCCCTGCAGCGCCTCGTCCTCCTCGCCGAACAGAGAAGCCTCCTCCAGGGCCTCGTGCAGCCGCGTCAGGCACAGGTAGTTGCCCCGCCCCTTGACCAGGCAGTAGCCCGGATCGCGTCCCAGCAGGCGGACCACCAGAGGGATATCCTTTTCGACGAGCTGCTGCTGGAGGTTGATGGTGGCGGTGGACACGACCACCCGCTCGTCGTTGCGGAGCGTCCACTCCAGGGCGGGAACCAGGTAGGCCAGGGACTTCCCCACGCCGGTGCCGGCTTCACAGACCCTGAGCTCGCCGCGGTTCAAGGCCTCGCCCACGAAGCGGCACATGGCCACCTGGCTCTCGCGTTCCTCGTAGCCGTCGTACGCCGACTCCAGGCTGCCCCCCGGCTCCAGGTGCCCGGCCAACTCGTCCAGGTCGAGGGGGCGCACCTCCCGCCGGCGCACCGGCTCGGCCACCACGTACACCGACGAGACGGAGTTGTCCACGATGTAGAAACCGATGCCTTGGTCGCCCAGCTGCGCGGCCACCTGGAGGTCCGGGCGGCTGGGCCGCAGCGCTCCGCTGGGATGGTTGTGCACCACGACGTCGCCCCGCTCCAGGTAGGGCCGGAGCGCCGGCACCGCCTCGAGGTTGCCCCGAGCCCCGACGGTGATGGAATCGACCAGGCCCTGGCCGTCCAGGCGCCCGATCGCGAGGACCTCGCTGCCGCCGGCATCGCGCACCGCCGCCTGCAGCTGCTCCAAGGCCCGCGCGGCGAAGCGCTCGTCCGCGTTCAGGGTTTGCTCACCTGACCGGCCCAATGGCCACGCCCAGCGCCTCGAGCACCCCGGCAAGGAGCTCCGAGAGGGCCGGGATCACCCGCCGGGCGGTTTCCACGACTTCTGCGTGACTCAGCGGCCGATCGACGATCCCCGCGGCCATGTTCGTGACCATGGACAGGCCGAGCACCTCCACTCCGAGGTAGCGGGCGGCAATCACCTCCGGAACCGTCGACATCCCGACCAGGTCCGCTCCCATGGCCTCGGCCATACGCACCTCCGCGGGGGTCTCGTAGGTGGGCCCGGGGAAAGCGGCGTACACCCCTTCGGGCAGGCCCGCGCCCCCCGCGGTTCGCTCGCGGACCAGTGCCCGCAGGCGTTTGGAGTACGCCTCGCTCATGTCCGGGAAGCGCGGCCCGAGGTCGCCGGGGTTCGGGCCGCGCAGCGGGTTGGCCCCCAGCAGGTTGATGTGGTCCCGGATCAGCACCAGCTGCCCGGGCCTGTACTCTCTGCGGATGCCGCCGGCGGCATTGGTGACGATGAGGGTCCTCACTCCCAGGGCGTGCAGCAGGAACACCGGCAGCACCACGTCGTCCATGGGAAGCCCCTCGTAGTAGTGGAAACGCCCGGCCATTACCGCCAGGGAGCCTCCGAGCCGAAGGGTTCCGGCGTGACCTTCCACGGTCGGCTCGGGGAACCCTTCGATCTTTCCGTAGGGAACGTCCCTGCCGCCCACTCGCTCCACGAACTCCCCCAGGCCGGAGCCCAGGATGAGTCCGACCTGCGGGCGGCCCTGAGCGCCGCCTTCCAGGAAACGCTCCACGGAGGCAACTGCCCGGCGCACCCGCTCGGCGAAGCCTTGGTTCATCGCTGCAACCTCCCCCCTTGACGCCGCGCCGGCACGCCCGCTCGGCCGGGTGAGGAACCCCTACGACACGGCCTGGAACAGCTCTGCGGGGTCCCGGTAGAAACCCAGCCGGCTCACCCGGCCGAGCTTGCGCGCCAGCTTCCAGTTCCAGGACGCTTCGACCCCGACCTCTCCGCCGAGCTTGACCAGCCGCTCGTTCAGCTCCCGGACCTCGGTCTTTTCCCCGCGCAGGAGGGCCTGGAGCACGCTGTTGTAGCCGCGGTCGGGAAGCAGTCGCCCCGCGCCCGAAGCCGGCCGCCCCTTGCGCAGCTGCCCCAACAGCTCGCGGGGGTCCATGACCGGCAGCTTGCGCAGGGCCGCGCCCGAGCGCTCGAGAACTCTCAGACCTTCCTCGATCACGTTGGCCGCGATCTCCCGCCCTTCCGTGTAGGACAGGAAGTATTCCTGGGTGGCACGGCACATCGCCATGGGCAGGAACAGCAGCTGCCAGAGAAAGAAGGACGGCAGGTACGGCTCGATGCTGTCGCTTTCCACAGTCTGGATCCCGCACGCCCGCATGGCCGCCAGCACGGGCCTCAAGGCAGGGTCCCGCACGGTCAGGAACACCGGACGCGGCGAGACGAGCTCCACCGTGCCCGCGTCCAGGCCGACGGAGGTCCACAGGGTCAACCCTCGCAGCACCCGGGTCGAAGCGCTCCCCGCGTTCCTCGCGCTCCCCGCGTTCCTCGCGCTCCCCGCGTTCCTCGCGCCTGCAGGGTGCCCCCCAAGCTCCGGACCCTCCGGCAGGAGCCCGTCGGTGTCCCGCTCGTCGCAGTTCAGCAGCAGCACCGCCTGCGGGGCGCGCCCTCCGAGCGCGGGCCACCCCTGGCGGGCGGTGCGGAGCTCCCGCAGATGGTCCCGCCGCAGCGCCACGACCACGAGGTCAGGGGTGCCATCCCCCGGGTCGGCAGGCCCGGCCAACCCGCCGGTCCCGCTGGACCCGCCGGTCCCGGCGGGCGCGACCAGGTAGCGACGGGGGCGGAAGCGCAGCCAGCGATCGGGCAGCAGCACCCGGATTGCACCGCCGCTGTCCAGGTGCGGCTGCCCGCGCCGACCTACCAGGGTGACCTCGTGCCCGGCCTCGGCCAGCAGGCCGCCGAACAGCCTCCCGACCGCCCCCGCCCCTACGATACGGACTCTCACGGGATTCCTCGGGGCCCATTATGGGGACCCCCCGGCAAAAGTTCAAGCGCCGCTGGCCTTGCCAGTCGCACTGCCGGCCTTGACAGGCCCGATCCGTGCGTGGTATCGAGAAGCTACCTGCATCATGGACCTCGAGTTCATCAAACTCCAGAGCGCCGGCAGCGATTTCATCGTCGTCGACACGTTCAAGAACACGATCCTCCGGCCCGACCAGCTCCCGGGGATGGCGGCCCGCATCACCAACCGCCATTTCGGCGTGGGGGCGGTGAGCCTGGCCCTGATCCTGGCGGGGGAGGAAGGCAGGCTGCGGGTAATGTGCTACGGGGGCGACGGCGAGGAATGCCGGCCCGATCCGCTCGCGCTGCGCTGCGTGGCCCGCTACGCCTTCGACGCCGGCCTGGTGAACTCCGAGACCTTCAGCCTCGAAGCCGGTGAGCTTCGGCATTCCGTGGAGGTGATCGACTCGCTCAACGTCATGGTCCGCAGCGGCCCCCCGTATCACTGGGATGCGCAGCGGGTGCTCAAGGAGCGCGTCGGCGAACAGGTCACCCGCGCGGTGTCCATGGCCGACCGAGAGCTCAGGTTCACCCCCGTGTACGTGGGGGGCCAGCATGCGGTCTTCCTGGCCGGGGAGGCCACCGGAGAGCTGCAGCAGCTGGCCCAGACCCTCGAATCCAGCCAGCTCCTGCCCACGGGCCCCAACATCTCGATCGTCCGGGTGATCAGTCGGGAAGAGATGAGCCTGCGGACCTGGCAGGCGGGCCGGGGTGAGACCTACGCTTCCGAGAACGCGGCCTGCGCCTCGGTGGTTGCCACCGTGATCAACGGGTTCACCGATCGGGAGGTGCAGGTGCACTGCGAAGGCGGTAATCTCTTCGTGGAATGGGCCGAGAATGACAACCTGTTCTACACCTCCGGCCCGGCGGAATACGTGTTCATGGGTACGTACTACTACGAGGAGGCCGAAAGCCCGTGAAGACCAAGGCGTCCAGGCGGCTCCTGGCGATCGGTTCCTACGCCTTCGAGGAGGTGGACAAGAAGGTCGACGAGCTCAAGGCCAAGGGGATCGATCCCATCGACTTCGGCGTCGGCGATCCCACCGCCCCCACCCCGCCGCTCATCAGGGCCGCCGCCGCCCGGGGGCTCGAGCAGCGGGCCACCAGCGGATACCCGAGCTACGTTGGCATGCCGGCGTTCCGGCAGTCGATCGCGGACTGGGCCCGGCACCGCTACGGGCTGGACCTCGACCCGGCCACGGAGATCTCCTCCACCATCGGCTCCAAGGAGGCAGTATTCAATTTTCACGAAGGGGTCGTCGACCCCGGGGACGTAGTCCTCTGCCCCTCCCCGGGCTATCCGCCCTACACCCGGGGCGCCATGTTCGCCGAGGGGGTGCCTTTCCAGGTGCCCATCCGGAAGGACAATGGTTTCCTGATGGACTTCGACGCGATCCCGGCGGATATCGCGCGCAAGGCCAAGCTCCTGTGGCTCAGTTATCCCAACTCGCCCTCCGGCGCGGTGGCCGGGGAGGACTTCTACCGGAAGGCCATCGACTTTGCCCGCAGGAACGACGTGATCATCGCCTCCGACGAGGCCTATTCGGAGATCTACTTCGGGGAACCCCCGATCTCGATCCTCAACCTGACGCGGGAAGGGGTCCTGGTGTTCAACTCCTTCTCGAAGCGCTCCGCCATGACCTGCTACCGCATCGGCTGGGTCATGGGCGACCCCGAGCTGGTCGCCCTGTTCCGCAAGACCAAGACCAACATCGACTCCGGGACAGCGACCTTCATCCAGGATGCGGCCATCGCCGCCCTGAGTGACGAGACCCACGTCCAGGGCTTCCGCGACGAGTACCGGGAAAAGCGGGATATCCTCTGCGAGGCCCTGGTCCAGGCCGGCCTCGAAGACTGCACCCCGCCATCGACCCTCTACGTCTGGCAGCGCGCCCCGAGGGGCATGGGCTCGGTGGAGTTCGCCACCCTCCTCCTGGAAGACAAGATTGCCGTGGTCACCACGCCGGGCAGCTGGATTGCCGAACCCACGGCGGACGGCGAGAACCCGGGTGACGGGTACGTGCGCCTGGCCCTGGTGCCCAGCCTGGAACGCACGCGCGAGGCGGCGAAGCGCATCTCGGCCCTGCGCTTCTGAGCCCGGCAGTCCCGACACGCCCGCGCATGGACGGCTTTTTCGACCGCCTGGGAGACCTCCTCAAGGCTCTCGTGAGCGCCGGGGCGCCCACGGGGCGGGAGTTCGACGCCCGGGACCCCGACTTCCGTGCCGCCCTCGAGGAACTGGACGCCTACCTCGACGCCGGCGGTTTCGCGGGCGCAGCCCAGAGCCCGCCCGGGGGCGCGGGGGGAGCCCGCCAACAGCACCGCAGTCCGGCCACGGCCCCGCCCCCCGAAAGCCTGAGGCGGGACTACGCCAACCTGGAGGTTCCCTTCGGGACTCCGTTCCCGGAGGTCCAGAAGTCCTATCGAGCGCTGCTGCGCAAGTACCACCCGGACCGCTTCGCCGGAGACGCGGAAAAGCTCAAGGTAGCCACGGACATCACCCAGCGGCTCAACGAATCCTACCAGAACCTGCGTCGACATCATCGTGATCGGGCGGGCGGCCCCTGATCATCGTGGGCCGGGGCGGACCCCGGTGCCGTCGGGCATCTTCGGCCGGACGGAGCCGCCGCGCCGGACCGTGGGCTGTTATTTCTCCGCAGACGTGATAGAGTCTGAAGCAAAGGTACCGGTGCCCGCATGATTCTGGTGTCACTTCTATCCGCGGCGATCAGCCTCGCCGTCAGTGTGCTTCTCATGCCGTTGATCCTCCGGCTCGCGCATCACCGCAAGTGGTACGATGCGCCCAACCGGCGCAAGATTCACACTGCCCTGATCCCGCGCCTGGGCGGGCCGGGAATGTTCCTTGCCACGGTGGCCGCGACCGCAATCGCCTCGGCGCTGAGCCGCACGCTGACCGACGGCCGGTTCGCCCCCCAGCTCGGCACCCGAGTGGTGTTCCTGCTCGCCGGTGTGCTCGTGATGCACCTGGTTGGCCTGTACGACGATTTCCGCAATCTCAAGGCCCCGTTCAAGTTCCTGTTGCAGCTGCTGGCCGCCGCGGTGGTTGCCGGTGGAGGTTTCCTGATCCGCACACTCACCTTGCCGTATCTGGGGACGATCAGTCTGGGCTGGGGCGCCTACCCGGTGACGGTGGTCTGGATTATCGCCATCACCAACGCGGTGAACCTGATCGACGGGATGGACGGACTGGCCGGCGGAATCGCTTGCTTCGCGGCCCTCGCGATGGGGGTGGTCGCCTTTATCCAGGGGGCCGGAACCACGGCGGTGCTCTGCTTCGCGCTGTTGGGGTCGGTCGTCGGCTTCCTGATCTTCAACTACCCGCCCGCCAAGATCTTCATGGGGGACTCGGGAAGCTACTTCCTGGGCTTCACCCTGGCCGTGCTCCCGCTGCTGGGCGGGATCTCCAAGGCCTCCGCCTTCGGCTCTCTGCTCGTGCCCATCACCCTGCTGACCGTCCCGATCGTGGATACGGTGATGGCCGTGGTTCGGCGTCTCAAGGAGAAGCGCTCGGTCATCTCCCCCGACAAGGAGCACGTGCATCACAAACTCCTGGCCATGGGCCTGACGGAGCGGCAGATCCTGGCCGTGATCTACGGTTTCTGCGCGTACCTGGCGGTGGTTTCCGTCTCCTCCGTGATGCTGCCCCGGGAGATCGACGTGTACCTGATCGTGGTCGTCTGGGTAGGCAGCCTGCTGGCCGCATGGTTGCTGTACTTCGTGGGGGCCCGCACTCGCTCCGCAGCATCGGGCGGGCGCACGGAAGACGACGAAGAACCGCCGGCTTCCTCAGCCTCCGGAGGCCGTTTCCCCCGCAGGGACTAGCCCCGGCCGCGCCAGACGGACCAGCCCGTGCGAGCTCTCCAGTAATCCCGCGAGCTCCTGCGCCTGCTCTCGCATCTCCCGAAAAGACTGGCCCATCGAGCTGGAACTGCCCACGCTGTCCAGGCACAGGCCCATGGCCGCCTCGAGAGAGGTCCCAGCCGACTCGAGGCTCCCGGCGGCGGAGTCCGTCGCCTCTGCGACCCGCCCCATTTCTGCGCCGGCCTGCTCGATGCTTCTGCGCACCAGTTCGACTGAGCGTTCGGCTTCGCTGGTCCTCATCGATATCCGCTTTACCGCGTCCCGGCTCGACTGGACCAGCTCGGAGATCTCCCCGGCCGCCGCCGCGCTCTTCTCGGCTAGCTTCTGCACCTCGAGAGCGACCACGTTGAACCCCTTGCCGAACTCTCCGGCCCTCGCGGCTTCTATCGCCGCATTCAGCGCGAGCAGGTCCGTCTGGTCCGCCAAGTCCCGAATCAGCGAAGTGATCTCCTCGATCCTGCCGGTCTGCTCCTCGAGCTTCCCGACATCCTCGGCGCTGCGCCGAATCACCTCGCTCGCAACCTCGACCTCCGTGTTCCCCCCCGCTGCGGTTTCACGGCTGCCCGCCGACTGCTCGCGGGCCGCGCGGACCGAGGCGTCCACTGCTCTCACCGCCGCGGTGCACTGCTCCAGGAGATCCACCTGCCTGGTCTCGGCCTCAGCGACCACCCCGCTCAGGCCTTCGAGCTCGATCGAGCTGCGCAGCACCCGGCTTGCATGGGTCTCCACCAGCCGGTAGATCTGCCGGGCCCGGCGCAGCTCTGCGAGCTGCGCCATGACGCCGTCCAGATCCCCACCGTCCGGCTGCGGAGCTTCGCGCTCTTCCTCCAGCTCTTCCTCCAACGGGACCTGGTCAGCCAGGCGGCAGTATTCGGCCACCCCTGCCACTGTCCGATTCAACCGCGGCAGCCAGACCAGGGTCACCAGCACAGCCATCACCAAGCCGGCCGCAAACAGCACCGCCATCGCCGCCACGGCCGCGGTCCGCGCCGCCTCGAAGGCGGCATAAGCCCCAGCTCCGGCCGCCAGAAGGACCAGTAGGAGCGCCAGCACGGCCGTCCCGGTTGTCACCCGAGAAATCAGGTTCGACTTCATAACCCGTACTCCTGGAGCTTGCGATGCAGGGTCTTGCGCCCGATGCCCAGCACCTGCGCCGCTCGCGACTTGTTCCCATTCTCGGCGGCCAGGGTCGAGCGGATGACCTCCCTTTCGGCGTCCGCCAGACTCATACCCGTGCTCAGTCGGATCACGTCGGCTTCGGAATCCGAACGGACGTGGGGAGGCAGGTCGTCGACGGTGATGATACTCGACTTGGACATGACCACCGCGCTTTCGACGGCGTTGCGCAACTCCCGGACGTTGCCGGGCCACGGGTAGTTGTACAGGATCATCCGGGCCTTGGGCTCGATCGCTTCAATCTTCTTGTCGTTCTCCCGCGCGAACTCCTTCAGGAACGCCGCCAGCAGGAGCGGAATATCGTCCTTGCGCTCGCGCAGGGGGGGTATGTGGATGTTGACCACGTTGAGCCGATAGAACAGGTCCTCGCGGAACTCCCCCTCGTCGATCGCCTCCCGCAGGTCACGGTTGGTGGCCGCTATCACCCGCACGTCGACCTCGATGGTTTCTTCCCCGCCGACACGCTCGAACTGCTTGTCCTGCAGCACCCGCAGCAGCTTGATCTGAACGCTCGGGCTGACCTCCCCGATCTCGTCCAGGAAGATGGTGCCCATGTGGGCAAGCTCGAAGCGCCCGCGCTTGCGCGCCACCGCCCCGGTGAACGCCCCCCGCTCGTGCCCGAAGAGCTCGCTCTCCAGAAGGCTTTCGCTGAGGGCGGCGCAGTGCACTTTGATGAGAGGCTTGTCCTTGCGCGGCGAGTTGTAGTGAATCGCGTCGGCAATCATCTCCTTGCCGGCGCCGCTTTCCCCGGTGATCAGCACCGCCGCCTTGCTCGGCGACACCTGCTGCACCACCTCGAAGATCTTCTTCATCGGCTCGCTCTTGCCGATGATGTTCGAAAACTGGTGCCTCTTCTGCAGCTCCTCCTGCAGGATCCGGTATTCCCGCATGAGCTCCCGGTTGGACAGCGCCCGCTGGACCAGCAGGGAGAGGCGGTCCATGTTCACCGGCTTGGTCAGGTAGTCGTAGGCTCCCTCCTTCATGGCCTGCACCGCGTTCTCGATCGTCCCGTGGCCCGTGAGGATGATGACCGGGAGAGTGGGGTACTCGGCGGCCACGAGCCGTAACAGCTCATCGCCGGAGAGGTTGGGCATCTTGAGATCGGTGATGACCAGATCGATGTCCCCCCTGCCGAGCAGCTCCTCCGCCTGGCGTCCGTCGGCGGCCAGGAACACCTTGTACCCGTCCAGCTCGAGAACCTTGCCGAGCCCCTCACGGATGTTTCTCTCGTCGTCGACCACGAGGATGTTGTACTTCATCGGCTCTCCTCCCGATATCCGATCAAGCGCTTCTCCTTCTGCGGAATTGGGAAGCTCAGGGTGAAGGAGGTACCTCCGTCCACCTTGGAATCCACGGCGATGTCTCCCAGGTGCTCCTTCACGATCTTGTACACGATCGTCAGGCCCAGCCCCGATCCGAACTCCTTGGTGGTGAAGTACGGCTCGAAGATCTTGTCCATGTTCTCGTCCGGGATGCCGATCCCGGTGTCGCTGATCTGCAGGCGCAGGTGGTTGCCTTTCACCGCGGTCCGGATCCCCAGGCTCCCGCCCTCGGGCATGGCGCTGATCGCGTTCTTGACGATGTTCAGGACCGCCTGCTTCATGTAGCGCTCATCCATGCGGATCTCCGGCGCCGGCTCCACCAGGTCGATCTCTGTCTGGATCCCCGCCTGCTCCAGCTCCGGCCCGAGCAGCTCCAGAAGCTCCTGGATCAGACGGTTCAGGTCGGCGAACTCCAGCTCCGTGTTCATGGGGCGCACGGTAAAGAGGAAGTCCATCACGATGCGGTTCAGGCGTTCCAGCTCCTCCTTGATGATCAGCAGGTTCTCCATCACCTTTGCGGTCTCGATCTGCTGCTTCCCGCTCATCTCCTTTTTCATGAGCTCCAGATGGATCCCGATGGAGCCGAGGGGGTTCTTGATCTCGTGCGCCACTCCCGCGGTCAGGGTGGTCAGCGCGGCCAGGCTCTCGGCCCGCCTGAGGCGGGCGTCCCGTGCCTTGCGTTCGGTGATGTCCTCGATGTGGATCACGGTGCCCTGGATGCTGCCCCGCCGGACCAGGGGCATCATGCTGAGCGACAGGGTCCTGGTGTAGCCGCCGTCGAGCGTGAACTCCTTGTCCACGATCCGGTCCAGGTCGTGCAGGGTCTCCCGCAGGAAGGCAGCGATTTCCTGGTCCCCGATGGCCTCCCACAGCACCTTCTCCGTCAGCTCTTCGGCCGCGAACGGAAGCATTCGCTCGGCGGACTTGTTGACCAGCAGGATCCGGTCGCTGCGGTCCGTCACCACCACGCCGTCGGACATGGACTCCATGACCATGCCCAGCAGCTCGCTCTCGGCGGCCAGGTCCACTACCAGCCCCCGCACCTGGGCGTGGTCCATCTTGTCGATCTTCTCGAGCGCTCTCTCCAGGAACTTTCTCATTCCAAACCCTTCAGGGTGTAGTACAGCGACTCCAGGGCGAGCGCCGGCGCCTGGTTGAAGCCCTCGAAGGCGGCGAGCTGGTCCCGAATGGCCCGGTTCCAGCGCTCCAGCCGAAACGGGCTCATCCCTCCCTGGCGAAGCAGCAGGTGCAGCTGCCGCAGGAGCTCCTCGAGGAATGACAAGACAAAGTTTCGATGATCCTTTCGGGAGCGTTCCGATCGGGAGGAAACCGCGGCGACCAGCTCGTCCAGGACTCCTCTACCCGCCCGGGCTTCCGCTTCCGTGTCGTACTCGGAACCGGAGTCCTCCCCCTCGGCCGCTCCGCCTAGCACGGCGCCCACGAAGCGCTGTGCCAGAGAACGCAGCTGCTGGGGATTGACCTCGTTCCAGTACAGAAAATACTCGCGCAGGCCCTGATAGTCTTCCCCTTGCTCGTGGAAGATCCGCTCGAGGACCTCCCGCTCGGCTTCCCGGCTGCGTTCCACGAACAGGTAGGGCCTCAGCCGAGAGCGCACCGTCGCAATCAAGGAATCCCGCCGCCTGGTGATCAGGATCAGGTGCACGTCTGCCGGCGGCTCCTCCAACAGCTTGAGCAGCGAGTTGCTGGAGGAGTCTTTCATCCGGTCTGCGTTCTCCAGGATCACGACCTTGCGGGCGGCCCCGCCTCCCGAGCTCGGAGCATTCAGCGCCGTCATGTGCAGCCATGCGGCGGCCCGGCGGATCTGATTGATCGGGATGGTCTCCACGCTCAGGGCGGAGGCCAGCTTGCCGGTGAGCTCCTGCAGCTTGTCCAGCTGCGCCTCCAGCTTCTTGCCCGTCAGGCCGGCGCCGCCGTCGGCCACGGGGAGCACGCCGTCCAGGCGCTCCTCCACCTCCGCCAGCAGGGGCTGAAGGCTCCGCACCCGGCTCTCCTCCCCTTCCCACAGCTGCGGGTCGAAACGCCTGGTGAGCTTCCGCACCGCCCGTATGAACAGGTAACAGGAAGCGGGCTTGGGATTTCGCCGCAGGGTGTCGGCACAGGCGGCTATCTCCAGCTCGAAATATCGCGACCCCATGAGCACCGTGTTGGGATGCACGAGCAGTCTCTGCTTGCGGCAGGAGGGGCACCCGCACGCCCACTGCGCATGTTCCTGGCAAGTCAGCACGCGGGCGATCTCGAGGGCCGCGGACAGCTTGCCGGAGAAGCGGGGACCGTACAGCAGCATCGACGCGGGCAACGTCCCGGCCTCGAGCTCGCCGGCGAGGGTCTGGACCACCGCGGGCTGCCCGATGATGTTCTCAAACATCGGCGGGCTTCGTCCCTGTCTGAAAGATCCGCTCCGGTGAGGGCAGAAGGGGGCACAGGAAGCGGGCAAACAGACTGTCGCCCAGGAGCGGCCCCGGGTCGAAGAAAGGCTGCCAGTTGAGCAGGAAAAGCACCACCGCCACCAGGAGCAGCCCCTCCGCGATGCCGAGGAAGAAGCCGAGGGCGCTGTCCAGGCGGTCCAGGTTCAGCTTCTCGAAGACCGCCGCCAGCAGCCGCTCGACCAGCTTGACGACGATGTAGATCACCAGGAACAGCACCAGGAAGGCGATGAGCGGGTTCCACATCGACTCCCCGAAGCTGCGGGCGATGATTCGGGCCACCGGACGGTGGAAACCCACGGCCCCGCTGATTCCCAGGACCAGCGCGGCGGCGGAGCCCGCCTCCGCCACGAAGCCCCGGAAGGCCCCCCGAACCGCGGCCACCAGGATCAGGATCGCGAACACCACGTCGATGATCTCAAACCGCATCGGGTACACCCACTCTCCCGCTCCGCTGGGCAATCAGGGTGGCGATCACCTGGGCCGACCGGGGACGTCCGAGCTCCCGAGCCCGCTCGGCCATACCCCGCAAGGTGGTCGCGTCGGTCAGGAGCCGCACGACCGTGTCCACCAGCCGACGCGGGGTGGCTTCGGCCTCCTCCAGGACCACGGCGGCCCCCTGCTCCTCCAGGTACCGCGCGTTTTCGATCTGGTCCCCGCGGCTGGCGGCCCTGCCCAGCGGGATCAGCATCGCCGGCTTGCCCAGGGCGGCCAGCTCCCACACGGTGTTGGCCCCGGAGCGGCTGATCACCAGCGCGGCGGCCGCCAGCACGTCGGGCAGCTCCTCCCGAAAGAAGGGCGCCGTGAAGTAGCCCGTCCGGCTGGAAGCCTCGTAATGCGCGCTGCCCATCTGGTGGACCACGAAGCAGTGCTCCGTGAGCTCCCCAACGCCATCCTCGACCAGCTGGTTGATGAACCTTGATCCGAGGCTGCCTCCGAGCACCAGGACCAGGGGCCGGTCGTCGCCGCAGCCGACGCGGCGCCTGCCTGCTTCCGGATCGCCGCGCAGCAGCGCGGCCCGGACCGGATTGCCCGTGTGGGTGACCCGGGAACGGAGCTCCCCACCGAAGTAGCGCGCGCTCTCGGGGAAGGACACCAGCACCGACTCCGCGAAGCGGGCGTTGATCCGCGTGGCCAGGCCCGGCTCCAGGTCGGACTCGTGGGTCACCACCGGAACCCTCATGAGCCACGCGGCGATCACGGGAGGGACGCTCACGTACCCCCCCTTGGAGAACAGCAGCCGGGGTCTCTCGCGCAGCAGCACGATCAGGCTGGCGAGCACACCCGCGCCGATCTTCAGCAAGTCGAAGAGATTCCGGACCGACAGGTATCGGCGGAGCTTGCCCGCCGGGACTCCGTAGTAGGGGATGCCCCGCTCCCGCACCAGCTCCCGCTCCATTCCGCGGACCGAGCCGATCCAGACCACCCGACCGGTCCACAACGGGGCTTGCAGCTCCTCGACGACGGCCAGCGCAGGGAACACGTGGCCTGCGGTCCCTCCGCCTGTGAAGACAATGCAGTCGCTCATCCTGCCTGAGGTTTCGTCTTGCATCCGGTGTCGGCTTTCGGTACCTTAGCAGTGTACCATGATCCGAACCCGCGCTTCAACGACGACGGTTTTCGTTCTCGCTCTCCTGCTCGGCGGCGCCGCCGCCGGAGCCACCCCTTCCCTGGCTTCCCTCGTGCCCGCTCCGGTCCTGGAGCGCCTGCAGGCCGGCGAGGAGGTCACCCGCACGCTCTGGGGATCGAAGGGGCCCGAGTTGGTTCCCGCGATTCCCATGGCGACCGAGCTCATGCGCGAGCTGCAGTCCCTGGAGATCACGGTCGGGGTCGAGATGCTCCGCCTGTATGATGGAGCCTCGGAGAGCTGCGATACTGAGAGCTCCCGGCTCACCCTGTACAACATCCTGCGGTCGGTGAGCTCCATGGAGGGAATCCAGTACTACTCGGCGAGCCGCGACCGAATGAGGACCCTGTTCGCGGTTTCTCACGCGATCGACGGGCCGGACACCCAGGCACGGGTCCCGGACCCGCTGGTGAGCGAGGTGCCGGAGTACGGGACAGCATACATGCTGCAGGAGGACCTTACCTTCGGCCGGAACCTGTACCGAGCCGAGTACCTGGCGAGGGAATACGGGTTCGTGCTGAAGATCTACAACCTCACAGAGATGCGATACTACTTCCTGCCGATGGTCAAACCCGAAGGCAGCCTGACGATCATGCTGGTCGTGCCTCACGGGCGGCAGATCCTGTTCTACAGCGCCATGGCGGCCCATACCCCGAGCCTGTTCGGAATCGAACGCTCGCGGGAGGAATCCTTCTACAATCGGCTGAATGCCCTGTACGGCTGGTTCGTCCGAGAGGTCTCTGGCGCGCTGGACGGGGACTAACCCACGACGACCTGGTTGCGTCCTCGCTGCTTGGCCCGGTACATGGCGGTGTCCGCCCGGCTGATCCATTTGTCCGGGGTCTCGTTGGGGTTGTGCTGGGCGACCCCCACCGACACCGTGATCCGCAGCGGTCCGTTGCCGCAGCTGAAGGGGCTCTCCTCCATGTCCTTGCGGAAGCGCTCGGCGATGATGCGGGCAGTCTCCGAGCTGGTGTTGGGAAACAGGACAAAGAACTCCTCGCCGCCGTAGCGGCCGGCATAGTCGTACTTGCGCAGGCTCTTGGAAAGCTTGGCACCGATCTCCCGGATGACCGTGTCACCGCACTGATGTCCGTAGTTGTCGTTGACCGGCTTGAAATGGTCGATATCGATCATGAGCCCTGTGAGGGGAAACCCCATCCGCGTCGCCCGCTCGATTTCCACATCGATGCGGCGGAACAGGGTCCTCCGGTTCAGAAGACCCGAAAGGGGATCGTAGGAGGCCAGGCGCTCGAGTTCGTCGCAGTTGCGCTGCAGCTCTTCGTTGGCTAGACGGACCTTCTGGTACTCCCTTCGCAACTGCACGTTCTCCACGGCCAGCGAAGAGAGCCGTTCCTTGCTGTCTCCCGCTTCCGGCGCCTCTGCCTCGCCCCGCAGGTCCTCGATCAAGCGCACCTGGTTTCGCCACCGGATCACCGCCGCGCGAATCCGGGCGTGCAGCTCCAGCGCGGCGATCGGCTTGGAGATAAAATCGTCCGCGCCGTACTCCAGAAGCTCGTCGAGGTCGGACCGCTGGTCGAACCCGCTGATCATTACGATTTGGATCGGCTTCATCTTGTGGGCCTTGCGGATCTGCCGGCACACCTCGTACCCGTCCATTCCGGGCATCAGCACGTCCAGCAGGACGATGTGGACCTCCTCCTTCTGGAGGATCTCGAGGGCCTCCTCGCCGGAGCTCGCCTGGAGGAGGATGTACTTGTTCTCCTCCCGAAGGATGTCCGACATTAGCTCCAGATGTTCCTGGTTGTCGTCTACTATGAGAACCTTTGCGATGACACACCCCCCGCGAACAGGACAGAGTGAGACCCGGCCCGAGACCGCGACCATACTACTTCAATGCGCCCCACCGGTCAACGCGCACGCGGCCGTGCCGCAGCTTGGGGCGACCGTGCCGCCGACCCGGGCGACCTATGTCACGAGCCGCAGGATCATCTGGGAGAACCCGATGATGGCCCCCAGGACCGCGCCAAACACGTTGATCCACTTGAGGTGCCGGGCGATCACGATCATGAGCAGCCGCTCGACCTGCCCCACGTCCAGATTGTCGATCTTGGTCACCACCAGCTCCCGCACGTCGAAGCTCTCGAGAAGCGCGGGCAGCCGGTTGTCGACGATCCGCAGCAGCTGGGTGGTCAGCCCCGCGCTGGCCCGCTCGCGCAGCTGCGGTCCCACGTGCAGCAGCTCACCGACGGTCTTGTCCTGGTTCTCCTCCACGAAGCGCCGCGAGAAGCCTACGATCTCCGCGGCGATCGAGTTCGCCGTTTCCTTCCGGGAGAGATACCCCAGAACGTGCGTGGCCGAGAATTCGACGATCTCGCTCTCCTGCAGGTGAAGGGTGCGGCTCAACAGCTCCCGCAGGCTCCGGGGCCCCTGCTTGGAGAGAAGGCGCTCCAGGCCCGCGGCCAGCCGCTCGCGCGTGGCCGCGTCCTCCAACCCCGCAAGCAGCCGCTCCACCGCGGCTTCGGCCGCCTCGGGGTCGATCCCCCCAGCCCCCTTGGCGGAAGGAGGCCGGGATCGCCAGCGCTGCAGACCGTCGGCAATAACCGCCTCGAGCTGGTCCAGGGTCTCGGGACGATAGGCGTAGTCACGCAGCTCCGCCAGGGCGTCATCGATGATCTGGGGCATCCTGCTCTCGAGGGTCCGGTCGAACTGCCCCGCGGAAATCAGGAAGCGCTGCAGCACGTTCAGCCGCTCCAGCACCTGCCGCAGCAGCCGTTTGCCCCGGGTATTCAACTCCCCGCGGGTCTTCTCGTCCCCGAGCCACTGAAAGCCGGCATCGAAGAGGGACGGCATCAAGGCCCGCACAACCTGGGCAACCGTCACGAGCAGCTGCGGCGGCACGAGCGAGGCAAGCGGCGCCGCTCCCCCGTCGCGCTCCTCCAGCCATCGCCGCACCGACTGGGCGATCCGACGCCGCGTGTCCGGCATGGCCAGGGCGGGCAGGAGCCGGTCCCGGAGGAACGAGCTCACCGGCGCGGAGCCAAGCAGCTCGTCCAGCCTCTTGTCGGCCAAACCGGTCACCACGCGGGCAAGGATCGTGCGGACGCCGTGGATGAAGCTCCGAGAGGAGAAGAACCCATGCAGGCCGTCAGACAGGAAGGTCTCGATCGAAGAGAACACGAGCTCCCGGTTCTCGAAGCGGAAGCTCGACAGCGGAGAGCTCATCAGCTCGCCGAAGAGCTGCTCGAGGTTCACGCGGATTCGCTCCTGGAACCCCGATGCGCTCAGGTGGCGGCGCACCGACTGCACGTCCAGCAGCTCCCGGGACACCATCTGCCCAATGTTGTCCGCCAGCTGGTGGCGCTGCCGGGGGATGACCCCGGGGGTCAGAGGCAGACGCACCCCGAAGATCCGGATCTCGCGCAGTGGCCGGAAGAGCATGCGGATGGCGATCGCGTTGGTTACGTAGCCGATGATGGCCCCCAGGACGGGCGGCAGGACCCAGGGCAGCAGCGGCACCACCCGCTGGGCCCAGAAGACTGCGCCGGATTGGCTTGCCAACACGCTCACGGACCCGCCGCAGTCGCCCACGGGGTCGCGCCTCGAGGCGCCGCTCTACCGCAGCTCACGAGCGTAGTCCTCAGCCCTGGTCCTCGAATCGGTAATCTCGACGAACGAGCCGAAGACCCAGCCGCGCAGGCCCTCGTAGTTGACCTGGTACCAGTAGTCCGTGACATCGTCGATGGTGTCCCGGGTCTCGGTCTTGGAAATCACTTCCATGACGGTTCCCCGGCGCAGGTGGGCCAGGATCTCGGACTTGGGTAGAGGCTCCTGACGGACCCGCAGGAACGGGGAGCGCACCACGGCCCAGTTGGAGCGAAGCGTGAGCACGGGCGTGGCGGGCAGATCGACCCGCTCGATGGGTTGCTCCCTGCGGCAGCCGGGTGCCGCAAGCAGGAGGGAGCCTCCCAGCAGGATTGCGGCTGCCCAGCGAACCGTCGACCCCATCTTCCACCGCCCAAACCTGAGCGCAATCGTCATCGTATTCCTTGAAAACGTCCCGAACTGGTGCCATATTATCAGGAGAATGCCCGGAAAGACTATAGCAATCGCGGCTGCCGTGTTGCTTATCCTCGCGGTCTTCGACGCACAATGGCTCGAGGCTGCCCCTCATTCCTTCTCCACGGGCTTCAGGGCCGGAGGGGGCATGGAGATCGCCGCGAGCGAGCCGCTGCCCGCCAAGGCCCAGGGCGCTGCAGGCGCAGGCCCGTTCGTCGAGTTCCAGTTCAACCGTTGGGTCGGATTGGGATTGGCCGTGCAGCCCCATGTAACGTTCCCCTCGGATCTCTCCGCTGGGTTCCAGTACCGGGGCCACTGGGGCACCGATCTGCGGCCATACCTTTCGGTACGATGGCTGGAGCACCCGGCCTCCGGGGCGCTCGAGCTGGTGGCGGGGAACCTCCTTGGGCCGGTCATCCGTTACGACAGGTACTTCCTGACCTATCGGTACTTCTTCTACTTGGGGGTGTCGGTGGAGCCCTATCTGGAGCTGCATTTCCGGCAGGGAGCGGGGCGCTTGCGCCACAGCCTGGTCACCTCGCTGCCCCTGGACCTGTACTTCCGCAGGGACGTGAGCTTCTCGGCAGGGACCGGCCTGGCGGTGGCCTGGAAGCTGTACGTTCCCAAGGCGGTGGAAGGGCAAGCTCCATGAAGCGAGCCGTCCTTCTGCCTGCCGTTGGCGCGCTCCTCGGCCTCGCGGTCCTGTTTGGGGTCCTGCTCAGCAGCGCCTGCAGCCTGGACATGAGCTACGGCAAGTACGCCATCGTGTTCGGGGTCTCTGATTACCTCGAAATCAACGACCTGGACTGGACCGACGAAGACGCCAGCGACATGGCCACCCTGCTGACCGCCGACGGCTACTCAGTCTGGGGCGGAGGCGCCCAGCTCGACGGCGCCGCCACGGAAGGACAGCTCACCCTCGCCTTGAGCGAGATCGCCGCCCAGGCTACAGAGGATGACCTGTTCCTGTTCTACTTCTCCGGCCATGGCGGTCCCGTGTCCGCGAACGCGAGCGAAGGTGAGAGCGCCGCGGACTCAGACGAAGAGTTCATCGCCCTGCATGCAGCACCTTACCCGGCGGACCCCACCGCACCGGACATCCTGACCGACGACGAGCTGTCCGCGGCCCTGAGCGTGTTGCCCTGCGTCAAGAAGATCGTGATCATCGACGCCTGCAATTCCGGCGGAGTGATCGGCGACTCCGCGGACGTGGACGGGGTACCCGCCGACTACACGGGGACGATCTATCTATCCCTGGGCAGCCTCGATGAGGCCCTCTCCGCCTACTTTGGCCCGAGCTCGGACAGCGACATCACCCCGGGAGAGGCGATCGTGCTGGCCGCGGCCGGGGAGCTGGAGTCCTCGTATGAGGACCTAGCCGACGGCAGCCTGGGCTTCGAGCACGGGGTGTTCACCTACTTCCTGCTGCAGGCACCGTACTCCGGCGATGCCAACCGGGACGGGTACGTCACGGTCACGGAAGCCTACGACTACACCCGCGAGAAGATCGACGAGCAGTGGAACTCCGAAGCGTACTTCGTCAACCGCTTCGCGCCCCACGTCTCCGGCGGGCCCGTCGACTACGTGCTGTTCACGGCAGAGTAGCGGCACCGATCGGAGAGCGCGGTAGCCGGCCCCGGGCGTGCCGCACGAATGCCCCGGAAGCGCCGCAGGAGGCGCTCAGCCTTCCTTCAGCCGCTCGATCTCGTCCCGGATCACCGCGGCCCTCTCGAACTCGAGGTTCTTGGCCAGCTCGAGCATCTCCTTCTCCAGCCGCCGGACCAGCTCCTGTTTCTGCTTGGGCACCAGCAGGTTGTACTCCCGCTCCACCAGCTCCAGGTCGAAGCGCTCCAGGCTGCGCTTCTCCTCCTTCTTGCGGACCAGCAGGTCCTGGATCGACTTGGTGATGCTGGTGGGGGTGATGCCGTGGGCGCGGTTGTACTCCGCCTGGATGCTCCGGCGACGCTCGGTCTCGTCGATGGCCTCCCGCATCGCCTCAGACATGCGGTCCGCGTACATGATGACCTTGCCGTTCACGTTGCGCGCCGCCCGGCCGATGGTCTGGACCAGGGAGGTGGCCGAGCGCAGGAAGCCGATCTTGTCCGCGTCCAGGATGGCCACCAGGGAGACCTCCGGCAGGTCCAGACCCTCCCGCAGGAGGTTGATTCCCACCAGGACGTCGAAGTCCCCGCTGCGCAGGCTCTTGAGGATTTCCACGCGCTCGATGGTCTCGATCTCCGAGTGCAGGTACCGGACCGCCAGCCCGAGCTCGGACAGGTACTCCGCCAGGTCCTCGGCCATCCGCTTGGTCAGGGTGGTCACGAGCACCCGCTCCTTGCGCCCCACCCGCTGCCGGATCTCGGCGTGGAGGTCTTCCACCTGCCCTTCGGTCGGGCGGACCTCCAGCTCCGGGTCCAGCAGGCCGGTGGGGCGGATGATCTGCTCTACCAGCTGCTCGGACCTCTCCGTGGCCTCCGCCCCCGGCGTGGCGGACACGAAGATCACCCGGTCCAGGAGGGCCTCGAACTCCGCAA